>JAQVKV010000483.1 GCA_028694545.1 Zavarzinia sp.
ACCACGCCCCGGGCGACCCGGGGTTTGGGGCCCCCGCCGAGGGGTTCTGGCGGGGGTCTTCGATCGGTCAGGTGTGGGAGTACCTGGCCGACCGAGGCTACGGCGCCACCCTCGCCGCCAGCGGCCTCAAGGATGAGGCGGTGCTGGCGGCGGCGGCGGATCACTGCCTGGGGGCGGCCTACAAAGGTCGCTGCCCGGGGGTGACCCCGGCGGCCCTGCGGACCTGGCGCGCGGAAACGCGCGCCCGATTCCAGGGGTCCACGGCGGATGAAGTTTCCGCCGCCGTGGATGCGGCGATCGAGGCCGTCCGTGGACTGCCGACGATCGACGTCGGAGGCCACGCGGTGGCCGTGGCGGTCGAGGAGATTCGGGAGCTGCCGGAAGCGGCGGCCATCACCGGGATGCCGGTGATGTACGAAATCTTCGACGCCCGCGCCCAGAAGACCAAGGTCGGTCTGCTGGGCGCGGAGGAAGAAGTTGGCGCGGCCTGGATGGACTGGGCCCGGGCCAACCCCAGCCTCGAAGGCGTGTACGGCGACCCCAAGCGAGGGTTCGCCGGCGCCTACAAGGTCGCCGCCGCCGAGTAACCAAAAGCCCCACCGGGGGCGTGAGAGGGGATCCGATCGAAACCATAAGATCGGGCGAGACCTCACCGGCAAAAACCGCCGTCCGGAGTCACATCCGGGCGGCCCCTCAACCGGGGGCGACGAGTCACATCGTCGCCCCTTTTTTTCGCCATTCCCAAGGAGGAAATATGCGCGAAATGAAAAATCTGGCGGCCCCCAAGACCGCCAAGGCGATGGTCATGCAAGTGACCTATCGCCCGCGGGTGGTCCGTGCCCGAAAGGGCAAGGGCGCCTACACCCGCAAGGGTCGGGGGCACGCCGAGTATTGAGCGGTCCGGGCGAGACCGCAAAAAACCGTTCAGCCAGGATGGCTGGGCTCCCATCTGGGGCGAGTCAAATGCCCCGAGGAGGGGGCGCTCGCCCACAACCGGAGGAAGTCTGATGAAAATCAGCCCCGGTAGCATCTTATGGGTGGCCTTCCCGTTTGACGGCGGGAAGGCCACCAAGAACCGCCCGGCCTTGGTGCTGGGCGTCGAGGAGACCCTGAATGGTGTCAGGGTCGTGGTGGCCTACGGGTCGACCCAGAAGGTGTCCAGGGACGGGCATCTGGCGCATGAACTCGTGCTATGTGAATCCCGCGAGTTCCGTCGGGCGGGACTGCGCGAACCCACGCGGTTCGACCTGTCCCGCCGTGCCAGCCTCCCCCTTGGCGACATCAAGGGTGAGGTCGGCACCCTGCCGGCCGACAAGGACGTCTGGCGCCGGCTGCGCCGCGCATGTGTCGCGGCGGCCTGACGATGGACGCCAGGCCGCCCGAACTGGCCGGTGCCGAATCTCGCGGAGGCGAGGCGGCGCTGGCCAGGGCCATCAATGCGATGGCCATGCGCACGGTAGCGACCGTCGTACCCATGTCCGACCCGATCTTCGGGCGGCTGTGGGACGAGGTCGCCGCCGACCTGGAGGCCCGATACAGGGATTATCGGGCCTCGAACTGAACCGCCCCCGGCATCTCGCCGGGGGAGCCGTATCGGGAGATTTTCCTCAAGCAAAAGAGCGAGAAAAGTGCTTGCGGAAGGTCTTGCGTTATCACCGACCTGTGGTTGAATGGCTTCATCGAAGCGCGCAAGACGCGCGCCACCGCAGGAGAAAAGGCATGACCCACAGCATCGAAATCGACATCACGACGGCCATCGCCGAACAGACCCGGGCCATCGCCGAACGCCTCGGCATCAGCGAGGAAGAGGTCGTCCAGCGCGCGATCTCGCGCTACCACCACGACGTCTTCGGCCCCGAGGCCTTCGGCGACGTCACCGACGAGGAACGCGCCGAACTCGAACGGCAGGGCCGCACCAGCGCCACGCCGAAGGAAGAACTCATCCGGCAGATCGACGCACAGGCCGCCGAAATCGGCGTTGGCGAGATCGGCGAATAACCTCGCCGGGCGAAGAGATCAATCCACGGCCCGATGGGCTGGGGCGCGAGGAATAGGCTGCCCGCAGCACTTGCAGCGCGGGCGCGGATCGCCGGTAGAGCCTCCGGTCTCCGCCTTCCTCAGCCGGCGGGAAAGCGTCGATTGATGTTCGATGCCGAATTTCTGGCAGGCGGCGTAGGCCGACATCCGTCCGGAGAGAACGGCGGTAACGGCCTTGTCGAGAGGTGTCTTTTTTTGTCTTGGCATGGGATAAAATTTGCACAGGACGCATAAAGAATCAACCGCCGGCAAGCTTGCCGAACGAATCCAATGCGATAGCTGGTCGCGCTATAAAACCAGCCCAACCAACCTTTGGCGAACTGCCGAGGAGAAATGAGATGATCAACATCGAGACAGAAGGCCGGCGCGTCTACGTGACCGGCGACACCTACCAGATCCGGGAAAGCATCCGCCAGTGCGGCGGGCACTGGGACAGTGGCCGCAAGGCATGGTGGGTCGGGTTGACAAAAAAGGCCGAAATCGAAGCGGCCATTCAGAATCATGCCGGACAATCCAACCAGTCAGCGGCGCCAGCCTGCGGCAAGCAGGGAAGGGAGGCGCCGGGGGTCGACGCAAAGATCGCCGGCCGCGCGGAATACAAAGGGAAGTCGTATTACCTCGCCGGCCGGGTCGTCGATCACACCGATGTCGCACCGGTCACCACCCGCGACGGGGCCAAGGTCCTGCTGTACGCTCGCGATGGTTCGTTCCAGTTCTGGGCGACCCTCTCCGAGGTCAACGTCACCAAGTCGTACCGTGGCGCGACGACCATCCGCAAGGTTCAGGACTACGCCCAAGCTGCGATGAGCGGCAAGGCGGGGACCTGCGCGGAGTGCGGCCGCACCAGCATGCGGCTGATCACGTGCACCGACAGCAGCGGCCTTGCGGGCGATTGCTGTCCTTCGTGCGCCCGACTGAACCAGTACGAGCGCAGCTTCGGTTGAAGGGGGCGACATGAGCGAAATCATCGACATCGTGCGCGCCCGTATCGGGCGCAGGCACAAAATCACCCGGCAGGAGATGGCATCCATCCTGGATGATCTGGCCGCCGCCGGCCTGCACCTCGGCAATGATTGCGTGCCGACGACGTGGCTGTATGATGCTGACGGCATCGCCACCGGCCCGAGCCCGGACGCATCGCGCGCGTGGGCTGAAGCCTGCCGCGGTATCACCTGCATCAGCGTGATGCCGGCCGACGGCGGCGGCGCGACGTGGCACGGGCAGGTCCGATACGATCAGCCCGGCAGCCTGCACCCGATGCACCAGGCCGAGAT
>JAQVKV010000484.1 GCA_028694545.1 Zavarzinia sp.
GGTCGCGGCGGCGACCGCCGCCGGACGCAGCACCGGCGACACCGGTGCCGGGGCCGCGACGGCGGTCTGGGCCGGGCGGGTCGCATTGGTCACGACCGGCTGGGCCGGACGGGTCTGGGCCACGGCTTCCGCCTCGATGCCGGTGGCGACGACCGAGACGCGCATGCGCCCTTCCATCTCCATGTCGAAGGTCGAACCGACGATGATGTTGGCTTCCGGATCGACTTCCGAGCGAATGCGGTTCGCCGCCTCGTCCACCTCGAACAGGGTCATGTCCATGCCGCCGGTGATGTTGATGAGGACGCCGCGCGCCCCCTTCATCGAGACATCGTCGAGCAGCGGGTTGGAGATCGCGGCTTCCGCCGCCTCGATGGCGCGCTTCTCGCCCGAAGCCTCACCCGTGCCCATCATGGCCTTGCCCATCTCGCTCATCACCGTGCGCACGTCGGCGAAGTCGAGATTGATCAGGCCCGGCATGATCATGAGATCGGTGACGCCGCGCACGCCCGAGTGCAGCACGTTGTCCGCCATGGCGAAGGCCTGGGCGAAGGTCGTCTTTTCGTTGGCGAGACGGAACAGGTTCTGGTTCGGGATGATGATCAGCGTATCGACATACTGCTGCAGTTCCGAGATGCCGTTCTCGGCCGTGCGCATGCGGTGGCTGCCCTCGAACTGGAACGGCTTCGTCACCACGCCGACGGTCAGGATGCCCTGCTCACGCGCCGCCCGCGCGACCACGGGGGCCGCCCCCGTGCCCGTGCCGCCGCCCATGCCGCAGGTGATGAAGACCATGTTGGAGCCGGTCAGCGCGTCGAGGATCTGGTCGTGCGTCTCCTCGGCGGCCATGCGCCCGACTTCCGGCTTCGAGCCCGCGCCGAGGCCCTGGGTGACCTCGCCGCCGAGCTGGATCTTGCGCGGCGCCTTGTTGTTGGTCAGCGCCTGCGCGTCGGTGTTGGCGACGACGAATTCGACGCCCTCGAGCTTGGCCTCGATCATGTTGTTGACCGCGTTGCCACCCGCGCCGCCAACGCCGAACACGGTGATCCGCGGCTTCAGCTCGGTCGGTTCCGGCACGCCCAGCGAAATCGTCATGTCACACTCCTTATCCTGTGGCCCACGGGCCGGTGGAATTCTTATGGTTACCGTTCGTCAGAAATTCTGCTTCAGCCAGCGGCCGATGCGGCGCAAACGCCCCGGCCCCGTGTCCTCGCCCGAGCCGAGCACCGCTTCGATCGGCGCCCGCGCGGCATAGGTGAGGAGCCCCGCCGCCGTCGAAAAAGCCGGGCCACCCGTCGCCTCCGCCAGCCCCTGGAGACGGATCGGGCGCCCCATGCGCACCTGTTTGTCGAGAACGCCTGCCGCCAGTTCCCGAACCCCCTGCAATTGCGAAGCCCCCCCGGTCAGCACCACCTTGCGCCCCCCCACCTTGTCGAAACCGGTGTCACGCAAGTGGTTCCGTACCAGCTCGAAAGTTTCTTCAATCCTGGGACGGATGATGCCGTTCAGCACCGAACGCGGTACGTGATTGGCGGTGCCGAGGTCGCTTTCGCCCATCTGCGGCACGTCGATCACCTCGCGATCGTCGTTGGCGCCGGGAACAGCGCTGCCATAGAGGGTCTTCATGCGTTCCGCATGCGCGGTCGGCGTCAGCAGACCACGCGCGATATCATTCGTTACATGGGCACCACCGATCGGCAGCACCGCCGTATGTACCAGACTGCCGTCGTAGAACACGGCGATCGAGGTGGCGCCACCGCCCATGTCGATCAGGGTGATGCCGAGATCCATCTCGTCCTCGACCAGGCACGACAGAGCCGACGCGTAAGGCGATATGACGATGCCGGCAACGCCGAGATGGGCGCGACTGATGCAGACGGAAAGATTCCGCAAGGGCCCGGACTGGGCCGTCACCACATGAATGTTGACGCCGAGCCTTTCGCCGAACATGCCGCGCGGATCCTTGATCCCGCGCGAACCGTCGATCGTGTAACCGACCGGGATCGCGTGGATCAATTCCCGGTCCGGCGCCTCGGCCCGCACACGCTGGCCCTGTTCCAGGACCTTGCGAATGTCGGGATCGCCCACCTCGTGACCGGCGATCGAAACCTCGATGCCCAGGGTATGGGATTGGGGCAGGCCGCCGGTACAGGATACGAAGACATCGCGGATGGTTTCGCCCGCCATCTTTTCGGCGGTATCGACGGCGGCGCGGATGGCATGTTCCGTCGCCTCCATGTCGGTCACGGTGCCCGCGCGCATGCCCCGGCTCGCATGATGACCGACACCGATCACGCGCACCTGCCCGGTCGCGTCGATGCGACCGACGAAGCAGGCGACCTTCGTCGTACCGACGTCGAGAGCGGCGATCAGGGCATTGCGGGCTGCGGCCATCGGGTCTTCGTCCTCCTCGTGCCGTCAGGTGTTCTTGCCGGGCGTGGTCGTCATCTGCTCGACCGCGCCATCGGACAGGCGCACCACCAGCCGGTCGGGCTGGCGCA
This sequence comes from Zavarzinia sp., assembly GCA_028694545.1. Lineage (GTDB taxonomy): Bacteria > Pseudomonadota > Alphaproteobacteria > Zavarziniales > Zavarziniaceae > Zavarzinia. The sequence continues at coordinate 2,499 of JAQVKV010000484.1, forward strand.
TGTCGACCACCGTTATGTCACGGGCAAGCAGGCGTTCGGTCCGCTCGAGCTTCGCCAGGCGATCGAAGGCTGCCTGCATGCCGTCCTCGGGCAGGCGGATCTCGACACCGTTGTCCAGCTTCAAGTTCCACCGTCGGCGCGAGACGCGCACCGCCGCCTCGACCCGCGCGCCGATCGAAGGCTCCCGCGCCAGAAGGTCGATCAGTTCGGCCGCGTGTTTTGGCGCGTCATCGCCCACGATCAGCGGCAATTCGGCGTAGAGCGCCAGTTGCGCCCCCTCGCCCTCGATGGCGATGCCGTTCTGGTCGACGAGATGCATCTTGCCGTGGGTCTGCCACAGCGCCATCGGCCGGCGCTCGACCAGCGTGACATGGATGGTATCGGGCAGGTGCCGTTCGACCGAAGCCGCCTGCACCCACGACAGGCTCATCAGGCGCTCGCGCGCCGCCGCCAGGTCGACGTCCAGAATGTCGTCCCCACGCGCGACGTTGAGGGCGGCCAGCACGTCCTCGCCCTTCACGACGCTGCGCCCGCTTACGGTCACGCTGCGGACGACGAAGCCCTGCGCGCGCGCGAAACGCGACAGGCTGTCGGCCGCCTCGGCTCGCAGCACGGCATAACCGCCGGAGACATAGAAGATCCCGCCCGCGACGAGGGCGAAGGCGCCCGCGCCCAGCAGCACACGCCCTTTCCGGCCGAGATTGGCAAGGCCGGGCAACCCGCGCGCCATGGCTTCGCCCAGCGGCCGGGGCTTCGCCGCCATGACCCGGCGACGTTTCGGAGCAGCGCCCTTGCCGGCGCCGAAGATCCCC
>JAQVKV010000485.1 GCA_028694545.1 Zavarzinia sp.
CGGCCGCTTCGACACCCAGTTGCCGACACCGCCGTTCCTGCGCATCAATCGTTCGCTGATCGTCAACGCGCTTCAGATCGAGCGCATCGTGCCTCTCGACCGCAACACGACGACCATTCATCTCCGGGGGTTCCATACCCCGCTCCAGGTCGGCCGTTCCGCCCGCGGCGCCCTGCGCCGGATGCTGGGACGTCTCACCCATCCGGACGGCACGGGCCTCGCCCCGCCCTGAAGCCGACCGACACAGAGCGACACCCCCACGCCGGGTGAGGCGGGGTGGACGCGCTGGTTGCGCGTATCGAGCAGCCTGCTTTGAACTTACGGCTGCAAGCATTTGATTTTGCGGGAACCGGTCAAGCCCGACTGACCTGACCCCCGCGAATTCATCCAAGGTGGAGTAGAGTCCGACCGAGAAGGAAGGACTTCGAGATGAAGCGGAAGCAGTTCAGCGAAGAGCAGATCATCGGGATCCTGAAGGAGGCGGAGGGGGGAGCGGTGGTGACGGAGCTTTGCCGTCGCCACGGGCTGTCGAGCGCGACCTTCTATGCCTGGAAGGCGAAGTACGGCGGGCTGGAGGTCTCTGAGGCGAAGCGTCTGCGGGCGCTCGAGGACGAGAACGCGAAGCTGAAGCGACTGCTGGCGGATGCCATGCTGGACAACGCCGGGCTGAAGGAACTTCTGTCAAAAAAATGGTGACGCCCGCCGTCAGGCGAGAAGCGGTCGCGCATCTTCGGCGGATACTGGGGGTGAGCGAGCGGCGGGCGTGCCGCTTGATCGAGGCGGATCGGGCGAGTGTCCGCTACCGCTCGCGCCGGGGCGACGATGGCCCCTTGCGGGAGCGGCTGCGGGCCTTGGCGCTGGAGCGCCGGCGCTTCGGCTACCGGCGCCTGCATATCCTGTTATGCCGGGAGGGCCTGGCCGTGAATCGGAAGAAGGTGCAGCGGCTCTACCGCGAGGAAGGCCTGTCGGTGCGCCGCCGCCGGGGCCGGAGACGGGCCGTCGGCACGAGAGCACCCCTGGCGCTGCCGGCCCTGCCGAACCAGCGCTGGAGCCTGGACTTCGTGCACGACCAGCTCGGCGACGGCCGCCGCTTCCGGGTGCTGAACATCGTCGACGACGTGACGCGGGAATGCCTGCGGGCGGTGGTCGATACCTCGCTCTCCGGTCGGCGCGTGGTGCGCGAGCTGACCGAGCTGATCGCCGAGCGAGGCAAGCCACGGATGATCGTCAGCGACAACGGCACCGAACTGACCTCGAACGCGGTGCTGGCCTTCGCCAGCACCTTCGGCATCGAGTGGCACTACATCGCACCAGGCCGGCCGATGCAGAACGGCTTCGTCGAGAGCTTCAACGGGCGAATGCGGGACGAACTTCTGAACGAGACCCTGTTCTTCGGCTTGCGCCATGCCCGCGCGGTCGTCGCCGACTGGATCGAGGACTACAACACCGAGCGGCCGCATTCCTCGCTCGGCTACGAGACGCCGGCGGCCTATGCCGCCGGCCTGCGTAAGCAACGGGAGGGGCATGCCCCTCCCGTTGCTTCAATCTCCACCATGGGTAACTCTAACCACGGATCTCTGCTTCCAGCTGGATGAAGCACGGGGGTCAGGTCACCGTCTCAAAACTCAAGTCTTTACTGCCTAAAAGGTCGGCACGAACTTGCCACAAAATTCACGATATTGCCGCCGCTGGTTGCGAAGGCGCCGTCGAAGCTCACCGATTGTCGCATGGCGTTGAGTTCTTGTGTAATCATTAGAGTTTTATCGCTACATAACATTTCTTGTATTTTTTTTGGATATTGCCTGCTATTTCTTTAAAATTATTTAATTTTCCGACTTTCTGGACTTCCTTATGAAGGAGGGGCGTCGGGTGAAGCCTCCGGGGGGCGGGGACACTCAGGAAGCCACACCGTCCTTTCGGGCGAGCAGGGTTTCGATCGTCAGGCCGTGGCGGGCCATCTTCGCGTAGAGGGTGGGGCGGGCGATGCCGAGCAGGGTGGCGGTTTTCGTGATGTTGCAGGCGCAGGCCCGCAAGGCCGCCTCGATCGCCTGGCATTCCGCGGCCTCGAGGGAAAGCACGGTGTCGGCGGGGGCGGTGCCCGCGCGCCGGGGTCTGCTCCTTGCGTCGGCCAGCCAGTCGTCGGGGACGTGGTCGATGGTTTCGCCGTCGGTCATGTTGACCAGCCGTTCCATGATGTTCTGCAACTGGCGCACGTTGCCCGGCCAGTCGAAGCCTTCGAGCTGGCGCAGGGCGGCGGGCGAGAGGCGGGGCGGCGGCCGATGCGCCAGGGCGGCGAGGCGGCGCAGGGATTCGGTGGCGAGTTCGACGATGTCGTCGCGCCGGTCGCGCAGGGCGGGCAGGTCGATCCGGATGACGTTCAGCCGATAGTAGAGATCCTCGCGGAACAGGCGCGCGGCGACGAGTTCGCCGAGGTCGCGGTTGGCGGCGGCGATGACGCGGACGTCGACGGCGGTGCTGGCGGTCGCGCCGATGCGCGTCACCTGCTTTTCCTGCAAGACGCGCAGCAGCTTGGCCTGCACGTCGAGGGGCATTTCCGAGATTTCGTCGAGGAAGAGGGTCCCGCCCGAGGCCAGTTCGAAACGCCCGAGGCGGCCGGCCTTGTCGGCCCCGGTGAAACTGCCCGGGCTGTAACCGAACATTTCGCTTTCGATCAGGTCGCGCGGCAGGGCGGCGCAATTGACCGCGACGAAGGGTCCGGCGGCGCGCCGGCTCTCGTTGTGGATCGACTGGGCGAAGACTTCCTTGCCCGTGCCGCTCTCGCCGAGCAGCAGCACGTTCGAGGCGGAACGGGCGGCGCGGCGCGCGATCGCCACCGCCTCGCGGATGCGCCGCGACGGGCCGACGACGTCGGCGAAGCGGTAACGCGCCAGATCCCCGGCCAGGCGGTTCGACAGGCGCTTCGCCCGGGCCATCTCGTGGAAGGTGTTCACGATCGAGGCGACGCTGCCGTCCTCGGCGATAATGGGCACCGCCGTATCGATGACGTGAAGATCGACCTTGTCCGAGCGCAGTTGCAGTTCACGGTCGACATAGCCCTGGCCGGTCTCGAACACCTTCATCAGCTTCGGCTCGAAATCGACGAGGTCGCGGAAGCGCCGGCCGGTCGAATGACGGGGGTCGAGCCCCAGCATGCGGGCGCCGGGGGCGTTGATGTACCGCAGCATGCCCTCGGCATCGAGCACGATGAGGCCGTCGGAAATATGGTCGATGATCGCTTCCTGCTCCCGCACGAGATGCTGGAGGTTGCGGGTCTGGCGCAGGAGTTCGAGCGTGCGGCCGAGG
>JAQVKV010000486.1 GCA_028694545.1 Zavarzinia sp.
GGCCTCGTCCTCGTCCGCCTGGCGGGCATCGCGGCGACGATCCTGACCATCTCGATCCTCGTCATCGTGCAGGGCGTGCTCGTCACCTGGACCGACCTGTTCCGGGGCGCCCAGGCCTTCTTCGGCATCCCGAAGGCGGTCGGGCCCGGGCTGATCATCCTCGCGGCCGTCATCGCCCTCGTCGTCGCGCGGATGTTCAAGGGTTCGCGCGCCGGCGTGCAATTGCGGGCCAGCGCAACCGATCCGCTGGCGGCCGAGGCCATGGGCGTCGACGTGAAGCGGCTTCGCCTCGTCGCCTGGGTGCTTGGCTCCGCCGTCGTCGGCTGCGCCGGCGCGCTCTACGCCCTCTACGCCGGCACGATCAACGCCCGTGCCTTCTATTTCCACACCGCCTTCCTGACCCTGGCCATGTCCATCGTGGGCGGCATGCGCTCGGTCACCGGGGCGATGGTCGGCGTCGCCCTCCTCACCGTGCTGCTCGAACTGATCCGCGTGGTCGAGGGTGGGATCACCGTGCTCGGCATCGAATTCCCCGAGATGCTGGGGCTTTCCGGCCTCATGCTCGGTGTCATCATCGTCACCGTGATGTGCTTCCGCCCCGACGGCTTCATGGGCGGCCTCGAGATCGAGGAGGCCATCGCCGCGATCCGCCAGCGCCTGCGCAAGGGCAAGGCGGAGGATTGACATGCTGAAGGACAAGATCGCCCTGGTTACCGGGGCGGGACGGGGCATCGGTCGGGGCATCGCCAGCCATCTGGCGGGCCTTGGCGCCCGCGCGGTGCTGGTGAGCCGCAGCATGGGCGAGCTGGAAACCCTGGCGGCCGAGATCCGGGCGGCGGGCGGCACGGCGCATTGCGTGACCGGCAGCGTTTCCGACCCCGCCTCGGTCGAGAGCCTGATCGAAGCTGCCTATGCCGCCTTCGGCCGGCTCGACATTCTGGTCAACAATGCCGGTATCGTCGAGGAGGCCGAATTCCTCGACATCAGCGAGGAAAGCTGGCTGCGGGTGATCGGTACCAATCTGACCGGCACCTTCCTGATGACCCAACGCGCGGCAAGGCGGATGAAGGAGCACGGTGGGGGGGCCATCATCAACATCGCCTCGATCGACGCCCATGGTTACGACGGCCCCCAGGCCTCCTATGTCGCCTCCAAGGCCGGCATCGTCGGCCTGACGAAGGATGCGGCCAAATCCCTCGCCCCCTTCGGCATCAGGGTGAACACGGTCAGCCCCGGCTGGGTGCGCACCAAGATGATCGAGGACTTTCTGCGCCCCGAGCAGCTCGACTACATGCTCCACCGCTTCGAGCGCGTACCCATGCGCCGCCTGATCGAGGTCCGGGAAGTCGCGGCAGCCGTCGCCTTCCTCGGCTCGGACGCGGCATCCGGCATCACGGGCATCGACATCCCGGTCGACGGCGGCACGCTTGCCACCCTTGGCGCCTACGAATCCCTGCCGGCCTGAACAGGCCCCTTCATCCAAGGAAAGCATGATGCTGACACCATTGACCGGGCGCAGCGTGATCGTTACCGGGGCCAGCAAGGGCATCGGCAAGGGCATCGCGCTCCGCTTCGGGGCCGTCGGGGCGAAGGTTCTCGTCGTCTCGCGCAAGATCGAGGATGCCGAAGCGGTGGCCGGCGAGATCGTCGCCGCCGGCGGTACCGCAAGGGGTGTCGCGGCCGACGTCTCCTCGGCCGACGACATGACGGCGATGGCGGAGGCGGCGGTCGCCGCCCATGGCGGCATCGACATCCTGTGCGCCAATGCCGGTATCTTCCCGACCGTCCCCCTCGCCGAGATGAGCGTCGGCGATTACGACAAGGTGATGGATACCAATGTGAAGGGCACCTTCCTCGCCGTCACCGCCTGCCTGCCGGCGATGAAGGCGAAGCGGAACGGCCGTATCGTGCTGACGTCCTCGATCACCGGGCCCATCACCGGCGTGCCCTTCATGACCCATTATGCCGCGTCGAAGGCGGCCCAGCTCGGCTTCATGCGCGCCGCCGCCCTGGAGCTCGCGCCTTGGCGGATCACGGTGAACGCTGTCCTGCCCGGCAATATCGCGACCGAGGGGCTGGCCGGCCTCGGGCCCGAGCATGTGAAGCAGATGGAGGCGTCCGTGCCCCTGCGCCGGCTCGGCAGCGTCTTCGACATCGCCAATGCCGCCCTCTTCCTTGCGTCGGACGAGGCTTCCTACATCACGGCGCAGTCGATCGTGGTGGACGGCGGCCAGATCCTGCCGGAAGGCGGCATGATGGCGCCGGAACTGGATCCGGCGGCCTGAAGCCCGCCAACGAGAACGCGCCGGGGTCGTGCCCCGGCGCCGGCCCTCAGACCGTTTCGTAGAGCCTGCGTTCCACGAGGCTGTTGCCCCTCATGCCGTGCAGGGTCTTGGCGATGGCCAGCACGGCGAGATCGACCAGCGGCTCGACCAGGATCACCAGCATATAGGCCCCGCCGAAGCTGGCGATGGCCTGCCCGTTCTCGGCGCTGAAGCCCTGGCCGTAGAAAGCCCAGAAGGCGACCCAGGCGACGATGCCGGCCTGATAGGCGGTCGACAGGGCAAGCGCCTGGCGATATTTCAGGGCGACATAGGGCGTATCCGGGGCGATCACGCGCCGGCCGAGCAGCGACAGCGCGAAGAGCGGAACGAGCAGTGTCGTCACGTTCATGCCGTATTGCGGCAGGTCGAAGGGGGCGAAGAACAGCCCCTGTATCAACAGGCCCAGGGCGAGCCCGAAAGCCGCCGGCGCCACGCCCAGAATCAGAAACAGGGTGGATCCGAGGATCAGATGAACCTCCGAGACACCCACCGGGTAATGCGGCAGGACCTCGAAGAACGAGAAGACGAGACCCGTCGCGACGGCGGTGCGCGCGAGGGTGGAGACCGCGCCACGCTCGCGCAGCGCCTCCCAGCCAAGCTTGAGCGCACAGGCGCCGGCGCCGGCAGCCGTGACATAGCTGAACCAGATCTTGGAATCGGCAACGAGGCCGGGTTCGATATGCATCGCTATTCTCCCTGGCCGTCTCACCCGACGGCCCGCGGTTGATATGATGCTTGAGGCTGGTCTCCTGACTCGCGGGTCAACACGCCCTTCCGCCTTCCCAGTTCCGGCCGGGGCCGGATCCAGTGGCATCCTGAAAGGTCGCTCGCCGCTCACAGTCGCGGGGGCGGTCGGGGCTCGGGCCTTGCGGCCTTTCCCCATTCCCATTTGATTCCGCCAGGACCGGAAGGTCCCGGGGCGGAAACCGCAAGCTCGTGCAGGAGGTCGGAAAAGTGGCCTC
>JAQVKV010000487.1 GCA_028694545.1 Zavarzinia sp.
CTCGCGCCCGGACCTGCCGGCGCTGGAGGGTCTGAGCTTCACCGTGGAACCGGGCGAGACCGTCGCCCTGGTCGGCCCGTCCGGTGCCGGCAAGAGCACGGTATTCCAGCTCCTGCTGCGCTTCCATGATCCGGAACGAGGCTGCGTCACGGTGGATGGCATCGACGTCCGTACCCTCGATCCGGTGGCCTTGCGCGGCCTCTTCGCGCTGGTGCCGCAGGAGACCACGATCTTCGCGACGGACGCGGCCGCCAACATCCGCTACGGCCGGCCCGAAGCGGGCGACGCCGAGGTGATCGCCGCCGCGGAAGGGGCTTCGGCCCGCGGTTTCATCGAACAATTGCCGGATGGTTTCGCCGCGCAGCTGGGCGAGCGCGGCGTGCGCCTGTCCGGCGGCCAGAAGCAGCGCATCGCGATCGCGCGCGCCATGCTGCGCGATCCCCGCGTGCTCCTGCTCGACGAGGCGACGAGCGCGCTCGACGCCGAATCGGAAGTGCAGGTCCAGGCGGCGCTCGACCGGCTCATGGTCGGGCGCACCACGCTGGTCATCGCGCACCGCCTCGCCACCGTCGTCAATGCCGATCGCATCATCGTGCTCGACCAGGGCCGTATCGTCGAGACCGGCAGCCATGACGAGCTGATCGCGAAGGGCGGCCTCTATGCCCGGCTGGCGACGCTGCAGTTCGGCGACGGCGATCCCCGCCTCGCCGACCGGCGACAGATCGCGCAGGAAGGTTGATCGCGCAGGAGAAGGTGAACGCCAAGGCGCACCGCGTAACGAGAGCCGGCGCAGACCGGCCAGGGGAGGGAAGAATGAGTAAAGGGGGCAAGCGCCTGCTGCTGGGCGGGGGCGCCGTGTTTCTGGCCTGCGCGGCGTTCGTCGGCTGGATGATGGCCGCCGCCGGCCAGTTCCGCACGATCGAAGCCGCGGGCAATGTGACCTGCGACGTGATCACGGGCATGATCGGCGCCGAGGACATCGTGGTCGACCTCGCCCATGGCCGTGCCTTCGTCTCTTCCGACGACCGCCGCGCAACCCTGGCCGGCCAGCCGGTGCGCGGGCGGATCTACGCCCTCGACCTGACGCAAACGCCACCGGTACCGCGCGACGTGACGCCCCCGGTGCCCGAAGCCTTCCATCCCCACGGCATTTCGCTCTTCACCGATCCGGAGACCGGGGCGCAGACCCTCTTCGTCGTCAATCACATCGAGGGCGGCGTGCCCCGGGCCGGGATCAGCCGGGCCGAGATGTTCTCCGTCGCCGAAGACGGCAGCCTCGGCCATCGGGGCGGCGTCATCGGCGCCGCCATGGCCTCGCCCAACGACATCCTCGCGGTCGGGCCCAACCAGTTCTACGCCAGCAACGACCATGGTTCCGAGACGGCGGCCGGCCTCCTGCTCGAGACCCTGTTCATGCTGCCGCGCGCCAATGTCGTCTATTACGACGGCAAGGAATTCCGCACCGTGGCCGAGGGCATCAGCTTCGCCAACGGCCTAGGCCTGTCGCCCGACGGCCAGTTCCTCCATGTCGCCGAAACCACCGGCTTCGCCGTTCGCACCTATCGCCGCGATGCCGCTTCCGGTGCCCTCGACCTACTGTGGACCACGCCGGTCGCCAATGGCGTCGACAATATCGACATGGCCCCGGACGGCCGCCTCTATGTCGCCGGCCACCCCCACCTCCTCGACTTCCTCGCCCATACCGCCGACCCGGCCAGCCCCTCGCCCTCCGAAGTGGTGCGCCTGACCCCCGGCGGCGACGGCCTCATGGTCGAAACCCTGCTGACCGCCCCCGGCACGATACTCTCCGGCGCCTCGGTCGCCGCCTATGCCGGCCCCGGCCGCTTCCTGGTGGGCGCGGTCTATGAAGAGAAGGTGCTGGACTGCCGGGAGCGGTGAGGAGCGCCGGTAGACTTCATGATGAGCTACGCCCGCCTCGGCGCCAGTTCATGGCGGCTATGCGCGGATCGAAGGCGAAGCTCTGGGGGAAGAAATTGAGCCGCTTTTCCGGAAAATCTTGAATCGCCTGAACCCCGGCGTCACTGATGCGGATACGCCACGTCCGACGGTCCACGGGCGCAGGCCTTGCGAAGGCGAGGCACGTCAACACGGCTGTTGCCGTTCTTCTTTGTGGATCTCGTACCGATGCGTAGCGGATCACCTGAATATCGGCGGCGCGCGCAACCTCCACCAACGATTGGCATGCGGCATAGTCGGTTGGATGGGACCAGTAAACCGCATCGCCGCTGAATGGCGCGATTGTCAAATCGATCGATGCCGGTGTTCTAAGCCTTGCGGTAATTGCCGTATATTCCGCCGCATCATCCGGAAAAGGGATTTCAGGACTCTCGGCATAGAAAAGGCATCTGTAGAACGCCAACTCCGCGACACATGTCTCCACAGCGTCGGCCCCATACCAGACACCGGCCGTGAAGCCAGCGCGTCGGAAACGTGACCCGGCCGGATAGGGCCGATATCGAAACGGCGTTGAGAGCAGATAATCCAGCGACCGACATTCCGGCGGCACGGGGGGCTTGCTCTCTTCGAGGAGCTTTTCCAACAGATCCTGTTCATCGAGGCTATCGACGAGTTTCAGCGTAGAGACCCGATGTTGCGCCTCCACAATTCGCCAAGCAGTCCCTTCAAACGCCCCTGCCTCAGAGCGGAGCGCGGCGGGCGTCCAGATAGGCAACGACATCGGCGAGTCCACCTACTGTCATCATGCGGTCACGTGGGACCCCACCGAGCGCCAGGTTCGGAGAGCCGACCCATGCGGCGAGCGCGCGTTCATCGCCGCCCGTGATCGCATCGAGGGCGCGAAAGGCTCGTATCAGAAGAACCGCCAACTCGAAGGATTTCCCTGCCTCCGGGAGGAGATATTCACCCCGCTTCATCCGGGAGACCGACGCCTCGGAAACACCAATGACTTCGCTCAACGCCCTGGCTGAAAGCCCCAGCCGGTCAGCTGCGCGAATAGCCGCCTTGGTCACGACCGAATTGGCCGCCATCGACGGCTCGTGTTCCATCCGAATCATTGGCCTGCCTTTCCCATGAAAGAGCCGACACTCAAAATTTCCCTTGACATAGAAGAATCGCGAAACGCTCAAGATTCAAGCCCTGAATTATCATACGTGTCGCCTCCCGCACCTGCCTCCCACACCGCCACGCTTTCGCCCCAATCCGACCTTTTTGCAGCCCGATTGGGCAGCGATCCTCCTGAGCGTTGGTCCTCAACAACGGCCCGACCGGATGTCAGGAAGACCCCCTAGCCCCCAGCCCCCTTC
>JAQVKV010000488.1 GCA_028694545.1 Zavarzinia sp.
TCGAATCGACGGTCTTTGCCCACCATTCGGTCGAATATTGCCGGACCGGAAAGCCGAAATAGCGCCCCTTCGACAGGCTGGCGAGGGCGCCGCAGGCGATGGGCAGATAGATCGCGATGATGACGATCACGGTCCAGAGGGTGATGAAGGCGCGGCTGCGCCGGGCGGCCTGGTCCATCTCAGCGCCTCCCCAGCAGGCGGTCGAGATCGAGCTTGCCGAAGACGGCCAGCGTCAACACGCCGATGAACAGGGTGATCACCACGGCAAGCGCCGAGCCGAGGGGCCAGTTCTGCGAATAGGTGAAGGCGATCTCGATGTCGTGGGCGATCACGATGACCGATTGCCCGCCAAGCACCTTGGCCTCCGCAACGGCGCCGATGCCGAGCACGAAGGTAAGCAGCATGCCGATCAGGATGCCCGGCATCGCCAGCGGCAGTTCCACCTCGCGCCAGATCTGCAGGCGCGAGGCGCCGAGATCGCGCGCGGCGTCGACCAGGTCCGACGGCACCATGGCAAGGCCGAGGGTCATCGGGAACAGCATGAAGGGCAGGTAGGTATAGACCATGCCGGCCAGGATCATGCCCGGCGTGAACAGCACGTCCGGTCCGCCGTCCAGCCCGATTGCGCGGAGCGAACCGTCGAGCACGCCGTTCTTGATGAAGAACAGCACCCAGCCATAGAGCCGGACATTCTCGGACACGAAGAGGGGGAAGACGAAAAGCACCGAGACCAGCGACGACCAGCGCCCGAACAGCCGGTTCATGCCATAGGCGATCGGATAGGCGACGATGGCGAGCAGGGCGACGGTCGCGATGGCGAAGAGGCCCGACCACAGGAACGACAGCCAGACCGTGTTCGAGGTATCGAAGATGCCGGCGTAATTCTCGAAGGTGAAGGACGAGAAGACGTCGAAGCTGCGGGGTGTGGCGAAGGAATAGGCGATGATCGCGGCAAGCGGCGCCACGAAACCGACGAGCAGCAGCAGGGCGAGCGGCAGGGCCGCCCTTGTGCCGGCGGCGGGCAGGCGGAAGGCCATGGCGTCAGCTCCCCACCACGATCGCGTCGCGCGCATCGAAGCCAAGGCGTACGCGGGCATCGCGCCCCGCCTTCACCTCGCGCCCGCGCGGCACTTCGACCAGCATGACCTTTTCCCCGACATGGACCTGATACTGCAGCCGGGAGCCGAGGGAATATTCGTTGTAGACGGTGCCTTCCAGGCAATTGTCCGCCGTCTCGTCCTCGGCCAGCAGGCGCATGAACTCGGGCCGGACGACGACGAAGGCGCGCGCGGCGCCGTCTTCCTTCGGCGGCTTGATGGCATAGAGACCGGGCAGGTCCACGCCCTGCCAGCCGGACGCGGTCTTCTCGACCTCGATCACATTCACCTCGCCGACGAATTCGGAGACGAAGCGATCCGCCGGGGTCTCGTAGATCTCCTCGGGCGTGCCGACCTGGACAAGGCGGCCGGCGCGCATCACGCCGATCCGGTCCGACATCACCATGGCCTCTTCCAGACTGTGGGTGATGTAGATGAAGGTCTTGCCCGTCTCGCGGTGCAGGTCCTTCAATTCCTTTTCCAGGATCTTCTTCAGCTTGTAGTCGATCGCCGACAGGGGCTCGTCGAAGAACAGCACCTCGGGGTCGTAGGCCAGCGCCCGGGCCAACGCCACGCGCTGGCGCTCGCCGCCCGAACATTTCATCACGTTCTTGCCGTGGTAATGCTCCGGCAGGCGGACGGTGCGCATCAATTCGAGGGCGCGGGCCTTGCGCGTCGCCTTGTCGACGCCGCGCACCTTCAGCGGGAATTCGATGTTGTCGCCCACCGTCTTGTGGGGAAAGAGCGCGAGCGACTGGAAGACGAGGCAGGTCGGCCGCTTGTTGGGCGGCACGTCGTTGATCAATTCGCCGTGCAGGGTGATGTTGCCTTCGCTCGGCACGTCCATGCCGGCCAGCATGCGCAGCAACGTGGTCTTGCCAGAGCCCGAGGGGCCGACGATGGTCAGGAATTCGCCCTGCCGGACGTCGAGATCGATGCGATCGACCGCGACGAAATCGCCGAAGGTCTTGCGCACGCCGACCAGTTGCAGGATGGGCTTCGGCTTCTTCACGTCGTCGGACATGATACCTCACGCAATACAAGGAGAAGGCGCGGCCGCCCGTGGCGCGGCGGCCGCGATCACGGGATCAGCCGCGCAGGCGCTTGGCGGCGTTCATCAGGTCGAGCGCCTTGTCGTAATCCGGCACGATGTCGTATTCGACCGAACGGGCCATTTCCTCTTCCAGGCTGTCCCACTGGATCGCCTCGAGTTCCTCGGCGCTGAAGAGCTTGAAGCAGTCCGGGTTGCCCATCTGGGAGACCGGGTTGAAGGTGCCTTCCGCGAAGGCGACCGTATGGGCGACCTCCGGATCCTGGACATAGGTCAGGAATTCGAGGGCCAGCGGCGAGGGATCGGGATTGTTGACGAGGGATGTCACCTCGATCCACGAGATGCCGCCCTTGCCGCCCGCCATCGGGCCCTTCTTCGGCGTGATGCCGCGCAGAGCGGGATAACCGTCGGCCCGCGCCGGCGAGACCGAATAGGTACCGCCGGTCAGGTGCAGGTCGATCTCGCCCGAGACGAGAGCCTGGTTCATGGTCGCGATGTCGCCGATCATCTTGGCGCCCTTGAAGACCTTCTTCGCGGTTTCGGAGAAGGTTTCCAGCTCGGCGTCGCTATGCATCTTGAAGGGATCGATACCCGCGATCACGAAGATACCGAAGACATTCCAGTCGTCCGATTCGAGGATGCCGTATTTGCCGGCGAGGGCGGGGTCGTTGAACAGGTCCCAGCCCGTGTCCTCGGCGGTCGCGCGGCTGACCTTGTCGGTGTTGACGACGAAGGAATAGGGCCCGAAGCGCTGCACGCTGCCGAGAAGCTCGGTCCCGCTCTCGTCCATCGCCCATTTGTAGGGCCATTTGAACTCGGGCAGCATCTTGCCGAAGAAGGGCTCGAAGACCTCCTTCGGCAGCGGCTTGATCAGCTTCTCGGGCAGCATGACCTTGCGCGCCCAGGGGTTGTTCACGTTGATCAGGTCCCAGGTCGAGATTTCGCCGGCGCGCAGGCGGTTGATCATCGTGGGGTCGTTGGTCAGGCTTTCCGCCTTCACCGTGGCGCCCTTGGCGGCCCGGAACGGGTCGAGCACCTGGGCCGAATTATAGCCTTCCCAGCACAGGATGTTCAGTTCCTTGTCCCGCGCCGCGAAGGCCGAACGGGACATCGACAGCGGTCCACCGGCAGCCC
>JAQVKV010000489.1 GCA_028694545.1 Zavarzinia sp.
CTCATCGGCCCCGCCGAACATTGCCATCACCGAGTGGACGACTGGACGGAAGTGCGCCTGCTGATCGAACGCGAACTCGCATCCCTCGGCTGGTGAGACGGAGACGGACGTGACGGGGCACCGCCACGGTGTCGACCTCGGCGGGACCAAGGTCGAGATCATCACGATCGACGACGCCGGAACCGAATTGTTCCGTCAGCGTGCGCCAACCCCCCGGGGCGACTATGGCACCATCGTCGCCCGCATCCGCGACCTTGTCGCCACGGCTGACGCGGCGACCGGGCGGGCGGCGACGGTGGGCGTCGGTATTCCGGGCGCGATCTCGCCCCTGACCGGCCTCGTCAAGAATGCAAACACGACAGAACTCATCGGCCACGACTTGCGCGGCGACCTCACGGAAGCGCTGGACCGGCCGGTCCGGCTCGCCAATGATGCCGACTGTTTCACCCTGTCCGAAGCGGCGGACGGCGCGGGCGCCGGCTTCCGCACCGTCTTCGGCGTGATTCTGGGCACCGGGGTCGGCGGTGGTGTCGCGGTCGACGCGCGGCTGCTGTCCGGCCCGAACGCGATCACCGGCGAATGGGGCCACAATCCCCTGCCCTGGCCGAGTGACGACGAGCGTCCCGGCCCCGCCTGCTATTGCGGCAAGCACGGCTGCATCGAGACCTTCCTGTCGGGCCCCGGCCTTGCCCTCGATCACCAGAACCACGACGGCGAGGCCATGACCACGCGGGAAATCGTCGTCGCGGCGCAAGCCGGACAACCCACCGCCGCCGCCAGTCTCGATCGCTATTGCGGCCGGCTGGCGCGTGCGCTCGCGACCGTGATCAACATCCTTGATCCGGACGTGATCGTGCTGGGGGGCGGCATGTCCAATGTCGGGGCAATCTATCGCGAAGTGCCGCGCCGCCTGCACCGCCACGTCTTTTCCGACGGCTGCACCACGCCCTTGCGGCAGGCGCGCTTTGGCGATTCCTCGGGCGTGCGCGGGGCGGCCTGGCTCTGGCCGCCCGGGTGATACTGATCCGATTACGGATCAGCAATCGGGCATCGGCATGGCCTCGATCTGGGACAACATGGCGTTGATCGAAAAGTCGCCATAGGCCATCTCGATGTCACCCGAGACGCCATTGTCATAGAGCCTGAAGCCGATCTCGAACTCGGGCAGTTCCTCGTTGCTGTCGATGCCGAAAAAGGCAAGGCGCACGGGCCACGAGGGCTTGCCCAGCAGGAAGCTGGCGCCTGTGCCTTTCAGTCGCCCGGGGTTGTCGACGCTGGGTCGCCCGATGGCACCGACAACCTGGCTCGCGATCTCGTCGCTGGAGCCGTCAAACAGGGTCCGGGTCAGCAGGTGCTTGCCGTCCTGGGCCGCGCGCAGCAGCTCGACCGTGTGCATGGTCGGAAACAGGGTGCCGGGCAGAAGGCTGTCGGTGCGTTCCTCGGGCTTGGTGTAACGCACTTCGCCACCGCCGTCCTTCAGTTCAGCCGAGCCCTCGAAGACCTCGTCCTCCTCGCCGTTCACGACATGACGGGTGGAGAAGCGGAAACGCTTGCCATCCCGGGATTCCCAGTTCACGACGCGGAAGTCGGTGGTCGTATAGGCCCCTTCACCGTCGCCGAGGCGCATGCGCAACTGCTGGGTCATCGTGTAGCCGTCGCAGACGTCGGCGAATTCGATCACCATGCGGCCATCGACCGCGGCGACCCCCGAACCGTTCCGGTTACGTCCGAGCACGAGATCATAGATCGCGCGATGACCGGCCAGACGCATCTCCGCGCCGGGAACCGGTGCCGCTGCGGCAGGCGGCGTCGCCGGCGCCACGGCCGCCGCCGGGGCTTCGCGCGCCGTATCCACCGGTGTCGCGGGGGCGTCCACAGCCGCGGCTTCCGTGTCGCGCGGGGCTTCCGCCGGCCGCGATTCGGCGGCCGGTCCGGTCACGGCCGGCCGTGGCTCGACGCCCGCCACTTCCTCGCCACCGAAGAAAGCCCAGCGTGCCAGGAAGAAAATCGCGACCAGAGCGGTCGTCAGGACCAGTGCCCGCCGTAACATCGGCTTGTTACCTCCCACCCGATTCGGGTTCCCAGCAAATATGACACGCAGGATGCCACGACAAGATTGCGGCCATAGTTGGACTTGCGGTCACCTTACAACTGTTGCCAGACTGCCACCGTCATGTCCCGTTGCGCTACAGTCCTGATTGCCCGGCCCCTGCCCGCCCCTTGCGAGGCGCGCCTCGACGACCTGTTCCTGACCCGCCGCCTGCCGGGAGAAGGGCCCCATCCCCTGCCCGAACTGCTGGCCCGGGCCGAGGGGTGCGACGGGCTTCTCGTCACCCTGACGGAGAAATTGGACCGCGCGGCGATCGCCGCCCTGCCGGCCGGCATCAGGGTAATCGCCACCATGTCCGTCGGTTTCGAGCATATCGACGTCGAGGCAGCGCGCCTGCGCGGCATTACGGTCACCAACACGCCCGATGTCCTGACCGAGGCCACGGCCGATCTTACCCTCCTGCTCATGCTGGGCGCGGCGCGGCGCGCCAAGGAGGCGGCGGCCCTGATCGCCGAGGACCGCTGGGGCACCTGGTCGCCCACCGGGCTGCTTGGCGTCGATCTCTGGCGCCGCCGGCTCGGCATTCTCGGCCTTGGCCGGATCGGCGCCGCCGTCGCGCGCCGGGCACGGGCCTTCGGCATGGAAATCCATTACCACAACCGCCGCCCCGCCCCGGCGGAAACGTCGGCCGGCGCCACTTATCACGCCCGATTCGAGGATCTGCTGGCGGCTTCCGACGTACTCGTCCTCAATGCCGCCTCGACGCCGGAGACAAGGGGCATCATCGATGCGCGTGCCCTCGCCCTCCTGCCACGGGGCGCCATCCTGGTGAACAGCGCGCGCGGCGACCTCGTCGACGACGATGCCCTGATCGCGGCGCTCGAAAGCGGGCACCTGTTCGCCGCCGGGCTCGACGTGTTCCGGGGTGAACCGAAGCTCGACCCGCGCTATCGCGACCTGCCGAACGTCTTCGCCCTGCCGCATATCGGCAGCGCCACCATCGAGACGCGCACCGCCATGGGCATGTGCGCCGTCGACAATCTGGACGCGGTGCTGAACCGGGACGGTCTCGCCCTCAATCCCGTGACCTTAGGGCCCGTGACCTGAGAGCCCCTGACCCAAGCGCCCCTGACCCAAGCGCCCGAGCGAGGCGGGCGACCGCGCCCGGGATCGCCGACGCCTCCACCGCCGCGAAGCCAAGCTGCAGCCCCGAGACGCCCCTGTTCGCGA
>JAQVKV010000490.1 GCA_028694545.1 Zavarzinia sp.
CGGACAGGCTCCCGGTGGACAGGCCATGGCGATCGCGCTGATCGTTGGCGCCGGGGTGGTCGGCCTTGCCTGTGGACGGGCGCTGGCGCGGCGGGGTCACGAGGTGATCGTGCTCGAGTCGGCGGACGCCTTCGGGACCGGCGTCTCCGCCCGCAACAGCGAGGTGATCCACGCCGGCCTCTACTACCCGACCGGCAGCCTGCGTCACCGCCACTGCATCGCGGGCCGACGCCGCCTCTATGCCTATGCCGCCGAACGAGGCATCGCCCATGCCCGGCCAGGCAAGCTCGTCGTCGCGACCGAAGACGCCGAGATCGCCCGGATCGAGGCGATCCACGCGCAGGGCATCGCCAACGTGGTTGAGGGCCTTCGCCTGCTGTCGGGGGCGGAAGCCCGGCGGCTCGAACCCGCCTTGCATTGTGTCGCCGCCCTCCACAGCCCCGAGACCGGGATCATCGATGCCCATGGCCTTATGCTCGCCCTGCTTGGCGAGATCGAGGATGCGGGCGGTGCGCTGGCACTGAACACGCCGGCGCTGGGGCTGGAACGTACCGACGGGGTCTGGCGACTGCGCTTCGGCGGGGCCGATCCCGGCGTGATCGACGCCGAGCTCGTGATCAATGCCGCCGGACTCGGGGCGCAGGCGCTCGCGCGCGCCACCACCGGCCTCAAAGCCACGCAGGTGCCGCCCCTTGTGCTGGCCAAGGGGAATTACTTTTCCTATGGCGGGCGGGCGGCCTTTTCCCGGCTGATCTATCCCGCCCCCGTCGATGGCGGACTTGGCGTTCATGTCACTCTCGACCTCGGGGGACGCATGCGCTTCGGGCCCGATGTCGAATGGCTGGAACGGGCGGATTATATGGTCGATCCCGGCCGCGCCCCCCTCTTCGCCGAAAGGATCCGGCGCTACTGGCCCGGGCTGGAGGCCGCCCGCCTCACTCCCGATTACGCCGGCATCCGGCCGAAACTGACCGGGCCGGGCGAGCCAGCCGCCGATTTCATGATCCAGGGACCGGAGGCCCACGGGCTGCCCGGCCTCGTCAACCTGTTCGGGATCGAGAGCCCGGGCCTGACCGCCAGCCTGTCGCTGGGAGACGCCGTGGCGGCCCTGCTCAGCGCCTGATGCCGCAGCCCTTCATGACGATCTGGGTGACGGTCTCGATCGCCGTCTCGAAATCTTCCTCCTTCAGGCGCTTGCGCCCCAGCACCGCCGCGACCTGGGTGCCGAAATCGGCATAGGTCTGGGTCGCCGCCCAGATCAGGAAGAAGAAATGATGCGGGGCGACCGGATCCATCTTGCCATCCGCCGCCCAGCGCTCCAGCACCCTGGCCTTGTCCGCGACCCAATCATGCAGCTCGAGTTCGAGGAAGGGACGCAGGATCGGCGCGCCCCGGATGATCTCGGTCGCGAAGATGCGCGAGGCCAGCGGGCGCTTGCGGGAATAGAGCAGCTTCTGCCGGATGTAGGCGGGGATCGCGACCGCCGGATCGTCGTTCGCCGTGATGTCGCCGAAGGCCCTCAGCCACAGGTCGACGATGCCGGCGATCACCTCGCGATAGATCGCTTCCTTGGTGCCGAAATAATAGTGCACGTTGGATTTGGCGAGGCCGGCGATCTCGGCGATTTCGGCCGTGGTTGCGCCATCATAACCACGCTCGGCGAAGACCTTCTCGGCGGCGGCGATGATATGCGCCTTGTTGCGCGCCCGGATCCGGCCGCCGCGCGGTGTCGGTTCGTCGCCGTCGTCCGCTTCCAGGATACGCTCCATACGCCCCCCCCCCTCTCACCTCCACAGATAGCCGATGCGTGGCTCATCGTGAAGCGGGATCGGCACGAAAAACCCTGACCAGTTGGACAATTTTTCTTGATCGATGCCAGCCCCGATGTGAAAACTTGTGCACTCCGGGGCAAACATGTTGCCCATGCTGAAAATGCGGGCAGATGGGGGAAGACATGA
This sequence comes from Zavarzinia sp., assembly GCA_028694545.1. Classification (GTDB taxonomy): domain Bacteria; phylum Pseudomonadota; class Alphaproteobacteria; order Zavarziniales; family Zavarziniaceae; genus Zavarzinia. The sequence goes on from JAQVKV010000490.1 coordinate 1,959, forward strand.
CACATTCAATTCGGCATCCGGCCGGCGCCACGAGGCGCGGTCTTCTCGGCGGCGTCTTCGCGGCCGCGATGGCACTTTCGGCCATCGTCGGCATCGGCATGGCGCCCGAGGCGCAGGCCGAGGAAAAGCTGAAGGTCGCGGCCGTGTTCGAGACCCCGATCGAGGAACCCTGGGTGAACCAGATCCATGTCGCGCTCGAAAAGGCGGTGGCCGAACAGGGCATCGAATACGCCTATTCCGAAAGCGTGAAATCCGCCGATTTCGAGCGGGTGATGCGCGAATATGCCGAGGGTGGTTACAAGCTGATCACGGGTGACGCCTTCGGGGCGGAACGGATCGCCCGCAAGGTCGCCAAGGATTACCCGGATGTCGCCTTCGTCTTCGGTTCGGGCATCGGCCCGGCGGAGCCCAATTTCGGCGTCTTCGACAACTGGATCCACGAGCCCGCCTATCTTTCGGGCCTCATTGCCGGCAAGATGACGAAGACCAAGGTGGTCGGCGCCGTCGCCGCCATGCCGATCCCGGAGGTGAACCGCCTCGTCAACGCATTCTGCGCGGGTGCCAAGGAAGCGAACCCCGAGGTGAAGTGCAAGTTTTCCTTCATCGGTTCGTTCTTCGACCCGCCGAAGGCTAAGGAAGCCGCGCTCGCCCAGATCGAATCTGGCGTCGACGTCATCTATGCGGAACGTTTCGGCGTGATCGAGGCGGCGGTGGAAAAAGGCATCCTCGCCATTTCCAACATGTCGGACCAGTCGGCGCTGGGCCCCGAGACCGTGATCACCGGCCCGATCTGGGACATGAGCCCGACCATCGCGCAAGCCGTCAAGCTGGTGAAGGCCGGCGTCTTCACGGCGCAGGATTTCGGCGCCTTCTCCTTCATGGCCAAGGGCGGCTCCTACCTAGCGCCCTATCACGCCTTCGAGGAAAAGCTCCCCGCCGAGGTCAAGGAACTGATCGCCAAGAAGACGGCGGAGATCATGGACGGCACCTATCGCGTCGACGTCGACGAATCGATTCCGAAGTCGGAGTAACCCTCCATGGCGCCTGCGCTTCTTGCGATGCGCGGCATCACCAAGCGTTTCGGCGCGGTCGTGGCCAACGACCGCGTCGATCTTTCCCTGCACCCGGGCGATATCCTCGGCCTGCTCGGCGAGAACGGCGCCGGCAAGACCACGCTGATGAATGTGCTCTTCGGCGCCTATGCACCGGACGACGGCACGATCGAGATCGACGGAACGCCCGTCGCCATCCATTCCCCGGCCGACGCGCTGTCGCATGGCATCGGCATGGTGCACCAGCACTTCCACCTGGTGC
>JAQVKV010000491.1 GCA_028694545.1 Zavarzinia sp.
CGGAACCGGGGGCGATCAGGGCCGAGGTGGAAACGACGGCGCTGGTCATCATCGACATGCAGCGCGATTTCCTCGAACCCGGCGGCTTCGGCGAGACGCTGGGAAACGACGTATCCCTTCTGGCGAAGGCGATCCCGCCGGCCAAGGCCCTGCTGGCAGCGGCGCGCCGCGCGGGCATGCTGGTGATCCATACCCGCGAGGGCCATCGCCCCGATCTTTCCGACGCGCCGCCCGCCAAGGTGAACCGGGGCAGCCCGACGCATCGCATCGGCGCGCCGGGGCCCATGGGCCGCATCCTCATTCGGGGTGAGCCGGGGCAGGACATCATTCCCGAACTCTATCCGATCGCGGGCGAAGTGGTGATCGACAAGCCGGGCAAGGGCGCCTTCTTCGCCACCGACCTCGGCCTCGTGCTTGCCAACCACAAGATCGAGACGCTGCTCGTCTGCGGCGTCACCACCGAGGTCTGCGTCCATACGACGATCCGCGAGGGCAATGATCGCGGCTACCGCTGCATCGCCGTCGGCGATGCCTGCGGTTCCTATTTTCCGGAGTTCCACGATGTCGCGTTGCGCATGGTGAAGGCGCAGGGCGGCATCTTCGGCTGGGTGACCGACGCCGCCAGGGTGGTTTCGGCGCTCGAAGTCTCGACCGCCGCGGCGGCGGAATAGTGCAGGGGGTGGGATCATGACGGCGCTTACCAAACCGAAGATCTGGACACCGGGCGACTTCAACGCCTTCTTCGGCTTCGGCACCAATATCCTCGTCAACATGCTGGTGCTGACCGGCCTGTTGCGCTTCGTCCTCAAGATGCCGGACGACATCGTCTTCGGCCGCATCCTGCCCGCCATGGGCCTGATGATGTGCCTGTCCACCGGCTATTACGCCTTCCTTGCCTATCGTCTGGCGCTGAAGACAGGGCGGAGCGATGTCTGCGCCCTGCCGTCCGGCATTTCGGTGCCGCATATGTTCGTCGTTACCTTCGTCATCATGCTGCCCATCTCGCTCTCGACCGGCGATCCGATCATGGGCTGGGAAGCGGGGCTGACCTGGGTCTTCATCCAGAGCTTCGTGCTCATGGTCGGCGGTTTCGTCGCGCCCTACATCCGGCGCATCACGCCGCGCGCCGCTCTGCTCGGCACGCTGGCGGGTGTCTCCATCACCTTCATCTCGATGAAGCCGGCGCTCGAGATGTTCATGACGCCGGTGATCGGCCTTGCCTGTTTCTCGGTGATCCTGATGGCCTGGTTCGGCGGCCTGAAATATCCGAAGGGCATTCCGGCCGGCCTCGTCGCCATCGCCGCCGGCATGGTGCTTGCCTGGGGCTCCCACCTCTTCGGCTTCGATTTCGGCGGGCTGTCGGGCGAGGGGCTTTCGGCCGCCTTTTCCTCGTTCGGCTTCTCGATCCCGATCCCGGCCTTCGACCATGTTTTCCACGGCTTCCAGTTCCTCGGCATCATCCTGGTCACCGCCATTCCCTTCGGCATCTACGACCTGGTCGAAGCCATGGACAATGTGGAATCGGCGGAGGTCGCGGGCGACGCCTATCCGACCACGCGGGTGCTGACGGCGGACGGCGTCGTCTCCCTCATCGGCTGTCTGATGGGCAATCCCTTCATCAACGCGGTCTATATCGGTCATCCGGGCTGGAAGGCCATGGGCGGGCGGATCGGCTATTCGGCCGCCGTCGGCGCCATGGTCATCGTGCTGTCGTGGTTCGGCATCATCGCCGTGCTGCTCGCCCTGGTGCCGGTGGTCGCGATCTCGCCCATACTTCTTTATATCGGCATGCTCATCGGCTCCCAGGCCTTCCAGGAGACGCCGCATCGTCACGCTCCGGCGATCATCCTGGCGCTCACGCCGCACCTCGCGGATTGGGCCAAGGTGCAGATCGACGGCGCGCTCGGCGCCGCCGGGACCTCGGCGACGGCGGTCGGCCTCGACAAGCTCGGCATGAACGGCGTGCTCTATCACGGGCTCGAGGTGCTGGGTGGTGGCGCCATCCTCGGCGGACTGATGCTGGGCGCGATCGGCGTCTTCATCATCGAGCGCCAGTTCATCAAGGCCAGCGCCTTCGCGCTGGCGGCGGCCGCGCTCACCTTCTTCGGCTTCATGCACAGCCATTCGATCGGCATCGGCGAAAGCCCGACGGTGGTCGTCGGCTACATCCTCGTCGCCGGCGCGCTGGCGCTCGCGGCCCGGCGGGTGGTACCCTCGGCGGTAAACGTCGGCGGCGGGCACAATCACCCGGTACCCGAGCCGGCGGAATAGGCTGAAATCCGACGTCGATCGCCGCCCCGGCCCCCGCATGGGGGGCCGGGGCGGTCGTCTCCTGTATCGAGGTGTTCATGCCTGGCGAATTCGATCCCGAAGCCTTTCTCGACGCCAATGCCGCCCTTCTCGGCCTTACCATTACCAATGGCCAGCGCCCCGGTGTCCTTCAGTTCCTGAAACTCGCCGCCGATATGGCGGCCCTGGTCGAGGCGGCCCCGGTGCCGGAGGGCACCCTCGATCTCGATGGCGTGTTCCTGGCCGTGGCGCCGAAGCCATGAGTGTCGACCCCTTCGCCCCGGCCCATGAGATTGCCGGTGCCGTCCGCTCGGGCCTGACCACGGCGGTTGCTGTCGCCCGGCTCTTCCTCGACCGGATCGAAGCCATCGATCCGATCCTGAACGCCTTCACCGATGTGACGGCGGCCCGTGCCATGGCGATTGCCCATGCGATCGACGACCGGCGCGCCCGAGGCGAGGCGCTGGGGCCGCTGGCCGGTGTGCCTTTCGCCGTGAAGAATCTCTTCGACCTTGAAGACCTGCCGACCCGGGCGGGCAGCCTCATCAACCGTGAGCGCGCGCCGGCAACACGGGACGCGGTACTGGTCGAACGGCTGATCGCGGCGGACGCGGTGCCGATCGGGGCATTGAACATGGGTGAATACGCCTATGATTTCACGGGCGAGAACGCCCATGACGGTGCCTGCCGCAATCCGCATCATCCCGGGTGCATGGCCGGCGGTTCGTCGTCGGGCTGCGGGGCTGCCACCGGGGGCGGGTTGGCACCGATCTCGCTCGGCTCAGATACCAATGGCTCGATCCGCGTGCCATCCTCGCTCTGCGGTATTTTCGGCTTGAAGCCGACCTATGGCCGACTGCCGCGCAGCCGCAGCTTCCCCTTCTGCGATAGCCTCGATCATCTGGGGCCTTTCGCGCGTTGCGTTGCCGATCTCGCGCTCGCCTATGATGCCATGCAGGGCCATGACGCGGATGATCAT
>JAQVKV010000492.1 GCA_028694545.1 Zavarzinia sp.
TGAAGGCGCGCATGGCGACCATCCACCAGCGGCTCGACGACGACAGCCTGATGGCCATGCCCGAATTGCGCCTGCCCGATGATCCGGAAGTGCAGCTTGGTGGCGCCGGGCTGCATTCGACGGTCGGTGATTATGGCCGCTTCATCCGCATGTGGCTGAACGATGGCGCCGGCGAGAATGGCCGTGTGCTGAAGCCCGAGACCGTCGCCTGGGCCACGAGGAACGGTCTTGGCGATCTCAAGGTGACGGCACTCGCCTCCGCCGTGCCCGCATTGACGCGGGACGCGGAATTCTTCCCCGGCCTCTCCAAATCCTGGGCCTACACCTTCATGGTGAATGACGCACAGGCGCCGACCGGGCGCAGCGCCGGCGCGCTGGGCTGGGCCGGGCTCGCCAACCTGTTCTACTGGATCGACCGAGACAAGGGTCTCGGCGGCTTCTGGGCAACGCAGATCCTGCCCTTCGCCGATCCCGGCTCGGTCGGCGGCTATCTCGCCTTCGAGCAGGCGGTCTACGAGGCGATGGCGGCCCGCGCGGCGGCCTAGAGCATCTTCAGGCGAAGTGGAATCCGGTTCGCCGTCCGAAGATGCGTAAAACCAAGGGGCTGGAGCATGTCCGGAATGACGGTCATTCCGGACATGCTCTAACCGCGCACCGCTTCCCGGGCGCGCAGCGATTCCGCGGCGACAAGTGCCAGCGCCGTCCAGATCAGGGCGAAAGTCACGAGCTGGGCGGTGCCGAAGCTTTCGCCGTTGATGAAGACGGCGATCAGGAACATGCCCGTTGGCGCGATATACTGGAACAGACCAAGGGTCGAGAGCGTCAGGCGCTTCGCGGCGGCGTTGAACCAGATCAGCGGCACGGCGGTCACGACACCCGCGAGGACGAGAAGCGCGTCGGTCCAAAGGCCGTGGTGTCCGAAGGACGCCGTGCCCTTCACCTGGAGCACGACGAGCCAGGGCAAGGCCAGCGCAGACATCCACAGGCTTTCGACGACGAGGCCGACGAGAGGATCGGCCGGCGCCATCTTCCGGATCAGGCCGTAGAAGCCGAAGGTGAAGGCCAGCGTCAGCGCCACATAGGGCGGCACGCCGAGCGAGAAACTGAGCACGACAACGGCGAGCGTGGCGAGACCGACGGCGAAGCGCCGCACGGGCGACAGGCGCTCGCGCAGGATGACGACGCCGAGCAGCACGTTGACCAGCGGATTGATGTAATAGCCAAGGCTGGCCTCGAGCGCGTGGTTCGCCCCCATCGCCCAGATGAAGATGTACCAGTTGACCGCGAGAAGCCCTGCCGTCGCGGCATAGACCAACAGGCGGCGCGGCGTTCGGAAAGCGGCCCACAGGGCCGGCAGCCGGCCCATGACCGCAAGCAGGCCGATGAGGAAGATCACGGACCACACGGCCCGGTGCAGCATCACCTCGAAGGCCGGCAGATGGGCGAGCAGCTTCCAGTAGAGCGCCAGCAGGGCCCAGGTCAGATAGGCGGCAACGGCGAAGCCGGCACCGGCCAGGGGATGCCCCGCCGATCGATCATCATGTTCATTCGGCATGGAATTGGCGTTCTTCTTGTCTTTGTCGTCGGACCGGGATCGCCTCCCACGCCGCGTGACCGGCGTCATCGCCGAAGGCCGCGAATTCGGCGGCGCGCATGACGGCGACCGAGCTTGCCTCTCGCCCGTAGCGATCGACGAGCTGGCGGGCGGTGCTCAGCACCTCATATTCGGCGAGCGCCCAGTCCTCGGGCCGGTCGGGGCGCGGCATCGGGCGCGCCATGGTCGGCACATGGGGCGGCCGGCGCCGGACACGCCAACGCCGCGACGGATTGAAGGGGCGTCTCATGGCTTGGTTCCGGTTCCGCTCTCCGCCGGGCCGACCGCTTCCTTCACGGGCCGGAAACCGCCGACCAGGGCCTGCGCGCGCGCCAGTTCGTCGGCGCTGAGGCCGGCCTTGACCTTGTCGCGGTTGCGTTCGGCATAGGGCGGCCCCAGCTCGACCGCCAGGGCGAAATAGAAATAGGCCTGAACGGGATCGCGGCCGACGCCGACGCCGTCCTCGTACATCACGCCAAGATTGAACATGGCGGAAGGGTCGCCCTGCCGCGCGGCGCGCAGATACCAGCGCGCCGCCTCGACCGGGTCGGCACCGACCCCGAGGCCATTGTCGTACATCGCGCCGATATCGAACTGCGCCAGGGGATCCCCGGCTTCCGCCAGCGGCAGCAGGACCGCCATGGCGGTCGCGTAGTCACCAGCCGCCATCGCCTTCTCGCCGTCGCCCCGCTCGGCATGCGCGAGAGCATCGGCATGCGCAAGGACAGGCGCCGCGCACAGCAGCGCGAGCGCACAGAACCCCGAAGTCGAGAATTTCGACAGGCGTGCGATCATGATCTTCATAGCGGCGACACCATCGGCAGGTTTCGGCGGAAACGCAACCCCATATGGCCCCGAAGCCGAAAGGCCGGTGCCCAGAAACCACAGGACGCATTATCATGGCCGTCGCGGGGCGATTCCCCCATGAAGAGCCCAGCATCAGCAAAAGGAAGTCGAAGATGGACCGCGAACGCAGAGACATGCTCGTCGCCGCGATGCGCGCCACGAACGAAGGCGACGACGCCGCGGCCCTCGACGCCATGCGCCAGGCCAACGCCATTCTGGACGAATGCGGGCTCGACTGGGACGAGGTGATCCGCCACCCGGCCCGCACGGAAAGCCCCTTCATGGCCGATTTCGACCACGGCACCATCGATATCGAGGGCGAAGGCGCCGGGGGCGAGCTGGTCATCGGGCAGGAAGGCGACGAGACGATAGGCCCCCTTCTGCACGCGCTTCTCGCCCTCCCCGGCCTCGGCGCCGACACACGGGAGGAAGTCGAGGAATTCCTCGAACTCCTGGCCGCCGGCACGCTCGACGGGCAGGACCGCCACTATGTCATCGCACTGGCCACGCGCCTCGGGGTGCGGCCGGCCTGAGCGCTTCAGCGATTCGCTCCCGTCGACGCCGCGGCCGGCACCAGATCGACGGGCGCCGTCCCCGTGGCGGAGGGCGCGGCCGTCGCCGGTGACGCCACGGGCACCGCCGCGACCCTGCAATCCGGCGCGGCGAGCGTGTCGCGGCAGCGCGTGGTCTGCGCCATCCGGTCGTAGGATGTATGATCACCCCCCGGCCATGGCGCTACAGGCCGAGCCACCAGTGTCGACAGCGAATCGCAGGCGCCGAGCGACAAGCCCACCAGGACAACAATGATGAAATTCCCGCTTTCCATGG
>JAQVKV010000493.1 GCA_028694545.1 Zavarzinia sp.
GCATCCACATCGTGCCGTCCGGCGCCGGATGCCAGTCCAGCGCATCCTTGAACCAGACGCGGGGCGGACGGTGCGGTGCTTCCATCGGTGCCAGGCTTGCGGGATCGTGCAGCGGCGCTTCCGGCAGAGGGGACAGGCCGGCAATCGGCGCCACGTCACGCGCGAAGGTGAAGCGGGCCTCCGCGCGCAGGCCATCGTCCGCCTCAATGAAGGCGTCGACGAGGGTGAGACGGCGGCCGGGCTGGGCGATTTCCGCCGTCACGCTCAGGCGGTGATCGGGCTTCAGCGGTCGCAGGAACTGGATATGGGCACCGATCGGCGTGCCCAGCGCGTGTTCCGCCGCCAGCGCCTCGGCCGCATTGGCGAGAAGGCCGCCGATAGCGCCACCGTGCAGGGCGTCGAAGGGACCGTGCGCCAGGGGCCGGGGCCGCAGGAAGCCGTCGTCGGGCACGAACAGGCGGGTGTCGTCGGCGGGGGCCGGTGGGGGCTCCACCAGCACGGGGGCCGGTGGCGGGAACAATCTCTCGATCGGGACCGAAAAGGCTTCCTGCGTCATCGGGCGCCATCCTTCCGTGTCTGGAACATGAGCCATTGGCGCACGGGGAGTTGCGTAAAGCAACCGCGAGATCCGTCATCGGGGCTCCGCGCCGATGGTGGTTGCATATCAAAACCGTGAACGCTAGGATCGCCGATCGAAAGCCGCGTCATGACCCGCAACTCCCTCGCCGAAAAAAACTGTTCGCTGGCCCGTGCCCTCGACGTAGTCGGGGAATGGTGGAGCCTTCTCGTCGTGCGCGAAGCCTTCTTCGGTACGCGGCGCTTTCAGGATTTCGTCGACAATCTGGGGATCGCCCGCAACATCCTGTCCAGCCGGCTGAAGCGGCTGGTGGCGGAAGGTGTGCTGTCGCGCGCCGAGCGGGCGGATGGCGGCGTCGATTATGCCCTGACGCCGAAGGGCGAGGCGCTGATGCCGGTGCTGGTCGCCCTGATGCAGTGGGGCGACACTTTCGCCAACGCCGAGCCGGCGCCGGTGGTCCTGACCGACCGGGCGACGGGCACGCCCATCGCGCCCCTCTCCGTTCGCGCGGCGGACGGGCGGGTGCTGACCCCGCAGGACATGCGGGCGGTGCCGGGCCCCGGGGCGGACGCGCAATTGCGGGCGCGGCTGATGCCCCGGTCCTCGAAGCGCTGAGGCGGGGGGCTGCCCCTCACCCCATCCCTCTCCCCCAAAGGGGGCGAGGGGGCAGAGCGCGCGCGGCCCGGACTCCCTCGCCCCGCTTGCGGGGAGAGGGCGGGGGTGAGGGGCGAAACACCGCGCCCCGGGGCCGGCCTCACATGGTGACGACGACCTTGCCCGTCACCTTGCGTTCCATCATGTCGCGGATCGCCCGGCCGCCCTCGGCAAGCGGATAGGTCTTGCTGACCAGCGGCTTGATCTTGCCCGCCTGGAAGAGCTGGATCAGCTCCGCCACATTCTCGCGGTGCAGGTCGGGTTCGCGCGCGGTGAAGGCGCCCCAGAACACGCCCACGATCTCGCAGCCCTTCAGCAGGGCGAGGTTCAGCGGGATCGACGGGATCGGGCCCGAGGCGAAACCGACGACGAGGAAGCGGCCCTTCCAGGCGATCGAGCGCAGCGCCTGCTCCGAGAAATCGCCGCCCACCGGGTCGTAGACGACGTCGACACCCATGGGCGCCAGTTCCTTCAGGCGGTCGCGCAGGGCTTCGCGGCCATAGACGATCACCTCGTCCGCGCCGTGCTTCCTCACGAGTTCCGCCTTCTCGTCGGTCGAGACGCCGGCGATCACCCGCGCCCCCATGGCCTTGCCCAGTTCGACCGCCGCAAGGCCGACGCCGCCCGCCGCGCCCAGCACGAGAAGTGTCTCGCCCGGCTGCAGGCGCGCGCGCTGTTTCAGGGCATGATGCGAGGTGGCATAGGTCATGAGGAAGGCGGCGCCCTCCTCGAAGCTCATGCCCGGGGGTAGCGGGGCCAGGCGGTCGGCACCAACCGTGATCTCCTCGGCGAAGGCGCCCCAGCCGGTCATGACGATGACCTTGTCGCCGGTCTTGTAGCCTTCGACCTTCTCACCCACCTCGGTGATCACACCGGCGGCCTCGCCGCCCGGGGCGAAGGGCATTTCCGGCTTGAACTGATATTTGCCCTGGATGATCAGCACGTCGGGGAAATTCACCCCGGCGGCATGCAGGCGCACCCGCACCTCGCCCCGGCCAAGCGGAGCGGGCGCCACATCCTCCAGAACCAGGGATTCCGGCGGGCCATATTCCTTGCACTGCAGAACCTTCACCACGGGACCGTACCTCCCCCTAGAATTGGTCTTGTTCGTGGTTCCGGGGTCGCCCGTTCGGAAAGCGCGGTCAAGACCAATCGGGCGTCATGCGGACAAGGCCGACATGCTCGCCCCGCCGATTGGTGATCGGGGTCGCGATCAGGTCGGCGATTCCGTCCCGGGCCTCGTCCCGGATGAGGCCGAAGCGATCGAGCAAGGCGGCGATCAGCACTTCGGATGCCCGCGTCGCGCCATCGTCGATCTTGCAGGCAAAGCCGAGGCCGAGGTCCGGCGCGATCGCCGTGAACACGCCCTCCGCGCCCGTTTTCACCACCGTGCCCGGCTCGCAGGCGCGCATCAGCCGGGTGCAGGCCCGGCCGGTGCCGGCCACCAGTTCCGGGTGATCCGCCATGGCTTGGCGCAGACGCGCGGCCGCCGTCGCCCTGAGCGGAGGCAGGTCGTCGGGTACGGCCAACCGCGCCATGGCCCGGGCAAGGCCCAGCAGCGGCATGGCCGGATTGGGCGCGGAACAGCCGTCGATGCCGAACGGCATCTCCGGTTCCTGCCCCGCCATGGCGGCCACCGCCTCGAACACCGCCTGCTGCACCGGGTGGCCGCGCGTATCGTAGCCGCGCGTCGCGACTCCGAGGTGGCGTGCGAGGGCAAGGAAGCCGGCGTGTTTGCCGGAGCAATTGTTGTGCAGGCGGCACGGTGCCTCGCCCTTTTCCGCGAGGGCACGGGCCGCCGGCCGGAAGCTCGGCTTCTGGGCCCCGCAGGCAAGATCGCCTTCGCCAAGGCCAAGGCGGTCGAGCAGGGCGGAGACGCGGGCCACATGGAAATCCTCGCCATTATGACTGGCGCAGGCCATGGCGAGATCGGCCGGCGTGCAGGCGAAGGCGTCCGCCGCGCCGCTTTCGACGAAGGGCAGGGCCTGCAGGATCTTCATGGCCGAGCGGGGAAAACGCGGTCGTTCCAGATCC
>JAQVKV010000494.1 GCA_028694545.1 Zavarzinia sp.
GATCAGCGTGCCGGTGGGCTTGCGCCCGACCAGGATCTCGTCGCCGACCTGGATGTGCTGGAGACGGGAGGTGAGCGGCCCGTCCGGCACCTTGATCGACAGGAACTCGAGATGCTCCTCGTAGTTCGCCGAGACGACGCTGTAGGCGCGCAGCAGCGGGCGGCCGTTCACTTCCAGTCCGATCATGGTGAACTGGCCGTTCACGAAGCGGAGCGACGGATCCCTGGTGGTGGTGAAGGAGAACAGGCGGTCGGTCCAGTGGTGAACGCTCAGGACCCGTTCCCGGTTCAGGTTGCTCATGACGGTGTCTCTCGAACAAGCGGCCGGGCGGCCGCCGATACGCGGTGAATGGACATAGCCACATCGGTGACACACCGCAACCATCACCCATCGCGACCGAATGTTGCGCGAATATGCGGGGTCTCCTGCCGAGGGGCCTTGAGAAGGGAATATTTCCTGCCATTGACAATTTCATAAGGAAAAATTACATGTTTTTTCGGAATATGCAGATGGATTGATTTTATCGATCCATTTGTGTTGATCGAAAAATTTTTCTGCGTTCGGAGTGGATAAATGCTGGATCCGATGGATCGGGCCCTCGTCGCCCTGCTGCAGGCCGACGGGCGCATGGGGGTCGCCGAGCTGGGGCAGGCGGTCGGCCTGTCGACCTCGGCGGTGAACGAGCGGGTGCGGAAGCTTGTCGCGCGCGGCGTGCTGAAGGCGACCGTGGCACTGGCCGATCCGCTGGCGCTCGGGCTTGGTATCGCGGCTTTCGTCACGGTGACCCTGCTGCCCGGCGCGGACGAGGCGGGGTTCGTCGCCCGTCTGGCGGCGGATGGCGCCGTGCTGGAGGCCCATCACGTGACCGGGGCGGCCAATTATCTGCTGAAGGTGCGGGTCCGCGATGTCGCCGCGCTGGAAGCCCTGCTCAAACGTTTGAAGAGCACCGGCATGGTGGCGCGCAGCGAAACCCAGCTCGTGCTCTCCACGGTGAAGGAGACGACCGCCCTGCCGGTCGGTGAACCCGAATGAGCGATTTTCCCTTCGGCCTCATGGCCAGTGCCTTTGCCCTCGGCTTCTTCATCGCCATGCCGGTCGGACCGATTTCCCTGCTCATCCTGCGGCGGACCGTGACCGGCGGGCTGGCGGTCGGTGCCGCCACCGGCTTCGGCGCCGCGATCGCCGACTCGATCTATGCGGCGCTCGCCGCCTTCGGGCTTTCGGCGGTCACGGCCGTCCTCGTCGATCAGGCCCATTGGCTCGGCATCATCGGCGGGCTGGTGCTGGTCTGGCTCGGCATCGGGGGCTTGCGCGCCGCCGGGCGTCGGGGTGACGACCTGCCGACGGCGGCGGGCGGCGGCGCCATGGTCAAGGTGGGATCGGTGGTCCCGGCCTTCGCCTCGGCCGTCGGCCTCACCCTCACCAACCCGTTGACGGTGATCTCCTTCGCCGGTGCTTTCGCCGGTATCGGCCTGGCGGCGGCGGCGGGGCCGGTCGCGGCGACGGCGACGGTGGTCGGCCTCGGCCTTGGTTCGCTGACCTGGCAGCTCGCCATCGTGGCGGCGGCGGGCGGCGCGCGCCATTGGCTGCGGCCGGCGGTGCTGGTCTGGATCGACCGGCTGTCCGGCATCGTCCTCGTGGTCTTCGGGGCTTCCGCGCTGTGGCACGGTCTTGGAATATGAGGTGTTTTCGGACTTGTTAACCAACGTCCGCTAAGTCTTCATGCCGGGCAGGGGGGAAACGGGGCGACGAGTCGTCGATTTCGCCCCGTTCGGGCTTGTTACGGTGAGGGCGATGAGGCGTCTGGCGATCCTGATCCTGATAGCGGCAATCGCCGCGCCGGTCGCGGTGCTCGGCGTGCTGCCGGCCGTCATGCTCGCCGCCTACCGCAAGCCCGTGGCCCCGCCGCCCGCCGATCTGTCTGTCGTCGCCGTCCGTTTCACGGCGGAGGACGGCGTGCCCCTCGTCGCCTGGTCGGCCGAGGCGGCGAATCCGAAGGCGACCGTGATCCTGGTCCATGGCGCCACCGGCAACCGGGGCGCCGTCCATGTCGGCCTCTACGACATGATGCGCGACCTGCTCGGCCGGGGCTATTCCGTGCTCGCCCTCGATCTGCGCAATCATGGCGAGTCCGGCGCCGGCCCGCGCCCGCCCAGCTTCGGCCCGGACGAGGCGAAGGATATCCGCGCCGCCGTCGACTGGATCAAGGCCCGCGACACCGCGCGCCGCGTCGCCGTCCTCGGAATTTCCATGGGCGGCAACGCGGCGATCTACGCGGCCGTCGCCGATCCCCGCATCGAGGCCCAGATCACCATGGCGACCTATGCGGTGGCGCCGCCCGTCACCGCGCGCGGGGTCGTGGCCGAAAGCGGCCTGCCGCCCGCCGTGGTCGATGCCGTGCTGTGGGGCGCGCGTAATCTCTGGGGCTTCGCGGACGAGGAGGGCCGGGCGATCGACGTCGCCGCCCGCCTCGGCGACCGGCCCTGGCTCATCATCCATTCCCTGTCCGATCCGATCGTGCCCTTCGACGATGCGAAGGCGCTCGCCGCCGCCGATCCCGCCGCCGCCCTCTGGGCGACGCCGGCGCCCTCGGTGCAGGAGCCGCTGATCATCGCCGCCGGGGCCTGGGGCTCGCATGGCCTGTCCTACCGTCTCTATCGCGAACAATGGGTCGATCAGGTGAGCGCCTTCCTCGACCACAGCTTCGCCACCATGTTCGGTTGAGCCATGTCGCTGGAAGCCCGCGCCGCCAACGAACCCGTCCTGCTGCGTCTCAGCACGGGCTTCGACAGTGCCATCACCGATGTCGATACAGGCTTCTCGCGCCTCACCGGCTGGCCGCGCGAGGAAGCGCTGGGCCAGACCGTCGCCATTCTGTTCGGGCCGTGGAGCGATCGCGCCGCCGTCGATCGCGTCACCCGCGCGGTCGAACGAGGCGAGGATCTCGAGCCCCTGCCGGTCAAGCTTTACAGCTATACGGGCAATGTCTTCGACGCCATGGTGGCGGTCGCGCCCGATGGCGCGGGCGGGGTCACCTGTCGGCTCGACGCGAATGCCGGCGTTGCCGAGGTTGTCCACCGGGCGAGTGACGACGAGAGCCGGGATGTGGTGGCGCCGGCCCCTGATCGCCTGCTGCCCGTCCTGATCGAGATCCTGAACGACGGCGTCGCCGTGGTCGACGAGGACGAGCGCATCGTCGCCGCCAACGGCGTCTTCGCCCGCATGGTCGGCCATGCGCCCGATGAACTGGTG
>JAQVKV010000495.1 GCA_028694545.1 Zavarzinia sp.
GAGGACAACGCGGTGGCGCTCACCCCGCGTTCGAAGGAAAAGCGTGCCCGCGAGCGGTGGGGCCTGTCGCGCACCCTGGTCAGCAACATGATCAAGGGAGTCACGCAGGGCTTCCGCACCGACCTCGAGATCAACGGCGTCGGTTACCGCGCCGCGGTCCAGGGCAAGAACCTTCAGCTCAACCTCGGCTACTCCCACGATGTGGTGATGCCGATCCCGGAAGGCCTCGAAGTCAAATGCGAGAAGCCGACCATGATCGCCATCTCCGGCATCGATGCCCAGGCGGTTGGTCAGTTCGCGGCTGAAATCCGCGATTGGCGCCGTCCGGAACCCTACAAGGGCAAGGGCATCAAGTATTCGACCGAGCGGATCTTCCGCAAGGAAGGCAAGAAGAAGTAACAGCCATGGCGATCAAGGACACCTTCGAACGGCGCAAGCAGCGGACCCGCACCCGCCTGCGCAAACTCGCGAATGGTCGGCCGCGCCTCAGCGTCTTCCGTTCGTCGCAGCACATCTATGCTCAGGTCATCGACGATGTGAGCGGCCGTACGGTCGCTGCCGCCTCGACGATCGACAAGGAGCTGAAGGGCTCGCTCAAGACCGGCGCGGACATGGAAGCCGCCAAGGCCGTTGGCCTGCTGGTGGCGAAGCGCGCCAAGGAAGCCGGTATCGACGCGGTCGTCTTCGACCGTGGCGGTTACCTTTATCATGGGCGCGTGAAGGCCCTGGCCGATGCCGCCCGTGAGGGCGGTCTCGAGTTCTGAGCCTGCTGGAAAGGACGTAAGAATGGCACGTCAACACGACGGCGAGCGCCAGCAGGACGAACTGGTCGACAAGCTGGTGCATATCAACCGCGTCGCCAAGGTGGTGAAGGGCGGTCGGCGTTTCGGTTTCGCGGCCCTGGTGGTCGTCGGCGACCGCAAGGGTCGGGTCGGTTTCGGTCATGGCAAGGCGCGTGAAGTGCCGGAAGCCATCCGCAAGGCGACCGAGGCCGCGAAGCGCAAGCTGATCCGCGTTCACCTGCGTGAAGGCCGCACCCTGCATCACGACATCGAGGGCCGTCACGGCGCCGGTCGCGTGGTGCTGCGCGCGGCTCCTCCGGGTACCGGCATCATTGCCGGCGGTCCGATGCGCGCGGTCTTCGAGACCCTGGGCGTTCATGATGTGGTGACCAAGTCGCTGGGTTCGTCGAACCCGCATAACATGGTTCGCGCCACGTTCGATGCGCTCGAGAAGAGCATGTCGCCCCGTTCGGTGGCGGCGAAGCGCGGCAAGCGCGTCTCCGACCTCGTCGGTCACGGCCGCAAGGCCGAGGCGGATGCGGCCGAAGCCACCGCGGAGTAAGGTCCGATGACGGCGAAGGTAAAGCTCACCCAGGTGCGCAGCCCGGCGCGGCGCCCCAAGGTTCAGGAAGCTCATCTGGTCGGTCTCGGCCTGAACAAGCTGCATCGTGTCAGCGTGGTCGAGGATACCCCGGCCGTGCGTGGCATGATCGAGAAGGTCAAACACCTCGTGAAGGTCGAGCCGGCGGAATAAGCCGGCTCGAAACCGCACCAGCGTGAGGATGTCGAAATGAAACTGACAGAAATCGCCGATAATCCCGGTTCGCGTCCGTCGCGCATGCGCGTCGGCCGTGGTATCGGTTCCGGCAAGGGCAAGACCTCGGGCGCCGGCGTGAAGGGCCAGAAGGCACGCTCCGGCGTGGCCATCAAGGGCTTCGAAGGCGGCCAGATGCCGATCCATCGTCGTCTCCCGAAGGGCGGCTTCAAGAACCTGTTCCGCGTTGCCTATTTGCCGGTGAACCTTGGCAAGATCCAGGCGGCGGTCGACGCCGGCCGGATCCAGGCGGGCGCCACCGTGAACGCGGCGGTTCTCTCCGAGACCGGCGTGCTCGGCCTGCGCCGTGGCTTCCCGGTTCGCCTGCTCGCCGATGGCGAGATCAAGGTGGCCCTGACCATCGAGGTCGATGCGGCGTCGGAAGCGGCGGTCGCGGCGGTCGAGGCGGCGGGCGGCAAGGTCGCCATCATTCCGAAGCGCGAAGTGCCGCGCAAGGAAGGCAAGAAGGCGCAGCGTCGCCTGGCGCAGATCGCCAAGCGCGAAGCCCGCGAAGCCGCGCGCTGACATGCTTTGAAGTCCGCGCGCCGGAGCGGTCGCCATGCGACCGTTTTCGGCGCGCGGATTTTCGCGTCTGACCGACTTGTTTTTTCGAGTTCTCGTCCAATGTGCGTGGGGCGGACCGTCGGTTGCGGTCGCATAAGCCCCGAGGAGGATCGCGATGGCATCCGCCGCCGAACAGCTCGCAGCGAATCTGTCCTGGAGCTCGTTTTCCAAGGCCACGGAACTCAAGCGCCGTATCTGGTTCACCCTCGGCGCCCTGATCGTCTACCGCCTCGGCACCTATATTCCCATTCCCGGTGTCGACCCCGGTGCTCTTGCCGCGATCTTCGCGCAGAACCAGGGCGGCATTCTCGGCATGTTCGACGTTTTCGCGGGTGGCGCGCTCGGGCGCATGACCATCTTCGCGCTGAACATCATGCCGTACATCACGGCTTCGATCATCGTCCAACTGCTCACCTCCATCTCGCCCTCCATGGAGGCGCTGAAGAAGGAAGGTGAGTCGGGCCGGAAGAAGCTCAATCAATACACACGCTATGGCACGGTGTTTCTCGCCGTCGTTCAGGCCTATGGCATCGCCGTCGGCCTCGAGAGCATGAGCGCGAACGGGCAGGGCGCGGTCCTGAATCCCGGCCTCGGCTTCCGCATCGAGGCTGTGATCACCCTGACCGGCGGCACGGTCTTCCTGATGTGGCTGGGCGAGCAGATCACCTCGCGCGGTGTCGGCAATGGCATTTCGCTGATCATCTTCGCCGGTATCGTCGCGGCCCTGCCGACAGCGTTGATCCGGACCCTGGAACTCGGCCGCACCGGCGCGCTTTCGGCCTTCGTGATCATCGCGATCCTGCTGCTCGTCGTCGTCGTCGTCGCCTTCATCGTCTTCTTCGAGCGGGCTCAGCGCCGGATCCTCGTGCAGTATCCGAAGCGCCAGGTGGGCAACAAGATGTTCGGGGGTGAAAGCTCCCACATGCCGCTGAAGCTGAACACGGCCGGCGTCATTCCGCCGATCTTCGCCTCGTCCCTGCTGCTGCTGCCGGTGACGGTCGCCAATTTCGCGGGCACCGGCGGACCGGAATGGCTGCAGACCGTCACACGACTTTTGGCGCATGGCCAACCGCTCTATATGGCGCTTTATA
>JAQVKV010000496.1 GCA_028694545.1 Zavarzinia sp.
CCAGCGCTGGCGCCGAACCCCTGCAGCATGCGCGCCAGCAGCAGCAGGGTGCCGTCCGCCGAGAAGGTCGCCCCGGCGCCGGCGGCGATATAGAGGCCGAGCCCGGCGAAGAGCACGGGGCGGCGCCCGATCCGGTCCGACAGGGGGCCGACAATGATCTGTCCCAGCGCCAGCCCGACCAGCACGGACGACAGGATCAGGCCCACCGCCTGGGCTTCCAGCGCAACATCCGCCGCAATCCGGTCCAGCGAGGGCACGACGATATTCGTCGCCAGTTGGCCAAGGGCGGTCAGCGCCGCCAGCATCAGCAGCACGAAGAAGCCAGGAGCCGGCATGGCCCTCTCGTTCAGGGCGGCCTCGGGCGCACCGCCTTGGGGGTTCGACATGGGATTTCCATATGGGGGATCGGGGAACCGGGAGGCCAGCATTGCCCCTTGTCCCCATTCCGTCCAATAATGACTGATCAAATCATTATAAGTCTGAATTATGAACGGGATTGAATTGCGCCACCTGCGCTGCCTGATCGCGGTGGTGGAGGAAGGCAGCTTCGGCCGCGCGGCCCTGCGCCTCGGCACCAGCCAGCCAGCGGTCAGTCAGTTGCTGAAACGGCTGGAGGATGTAATCGGCCACCGCCTGGTCGACCGGCGCCAGACCCCGGTGCTGCCGACAGCGGTGGGAGCCCGCGTGCTGGTCGCCGCCCGCCGGGCCCAGGGCGCCGTGGAAGAGGCGCTGGCGGAAGCGTGGCGCGCCGCCCGGGGCGAGGTCGGGCGCCTGCGTGTCGGCTTCAACGCGCCGGCCCTCTACAACCGGGTGCCGGAACTGATCCGCAGTTTCAGGGACTACCACCCCGGCGTCCAGGTGGACATGACGCTGGTCGCCAGCCAGGAGCAGGCGGGGGCCCTCGAAGACCGGCGGGTGGATGTCACCTTCGGGGCCATGCCCATCGGGGGCCGGGGCATCGGCCAGATCGAAGTGGCGCGGGAGCGCCTGTTGCTGGCGCTGCCACGCGACCATGCGCTGGCGGGCCGGGGGATTCCCCGCCTTGCCGATATGCGCGACGAAGCCTGGGTCACGCCCGCCGGCGGCACGCCGGTGCGCGACGATCTCGAGGTCCATTGCCGGGCGCTCGGCTTCCAGCCCCGTATCGCCGCCGAAAGTGTCGATTTCATCGCGATCTTCGGCCTGGTGCGGGCGGGGGCCGGCATCGCCCTCGCGGCCGAGAGTTTCGAGGCTTTCGCGGGCCCGGACGTGGTGCTGACGCCGCTGGCCGACTTCGCGCCCTGGCTCCGCACCTATCTCGGCTGGCGAGAGGACGAGGAGGACCCGGCGGTGCGGGCTTTTCTCGACCATGCGAAAGCGTCGTCCTGAGGGCAAAAAAAAGCGCCGCCCGGAGAGGGGCGGCGCAAGTTGGGGAGCTTCACGTAGAGAAGCCCGTGAGGCGGCCTATTCGGCGGCCTGCTGGGCGGCTTTGTTGGCGGCCTCGTCGGCCACCCACATTTCGTTGGACCTGGTCAGGTCCATCTCGACCTCGAAACGGTCGGTCATGTCCGGGGTCACGTCGGCGACATCGACATAGAACTGCTCGTACCAGCGGCGGAGCTGGTAGATCGGGCCGTCGGCCTCGCACAGCAGGGGATTGTCGATGCGGGTCTTGGTCTTCCAGATATGGACGTCCTGGAAGAAGCCGTCACGATTGCCCTTGGCGTACATCTGGGCGATCTGGTTGTTCATCTCGTCGTCCAGGAAGGGCAGCTTCTTCACCATCAAGCCGACGTGAAGCGTGAAGCTGTTCTGGTCGATCGGCACATGGCAGTTGATCAGATAGGCTTCGACCTGCATGCCGTTCACGATCGAGGACAGATAGTCGATCATGTAGGACGGGCCGTAATAGGTGGCGACGGAATAGAGTTCGTCGATCGTCACCTCGGAACCGCCGAAGTCCATGTTGTCGCCCGAGATCTTCAGGTCGGCGCGGGGCTTGCCGCGCATCTCCTGCCGGGCGACATGCTTGTCGAACGTGTTCTTGAAGTAGGTCGCACGCGCCCCGTGGACGTAATAGAAGTGCGCCATGTCCGAGACGTTGTCGATCAGCTCGCGGCAATTGGTGTCGATCTTCACCGTCTCCCAGATCCAGTCGGACCATTCGCCGGAGAAGCATTCCTCGATCTTCGGAATGGCCACTTCCGGCTGGGGCAGGTTGCCTTCGGCATCGTGCCAGACGAAGAGCTGCTTGTTCTCTTCCATCGTGGGCCAGGCCTTGACCCGGGCGCGCGGCGGGATGCGGCCGGCATAGGGGATGGCCTTGCACTTGCCGTCGCCGCCCCATTGCCAGCCGTGGAACGGGCAGGCAACCGTGTCGCCCTTCAGCGTGCCTTCGCCGAGGTCGGCGCCCATGTGCGGGCAATAGCCGTCGAGGACGTTCAGCTTGCCGGTGGTATCCGCGAAAATGACGAGGCGGGTGCCGAACGCGTCGAAGGAATGGGCCTTGCCGTCACGGAAACCGTCCGCAAGGCCAAGACAGTGCCAGCCCCGGGCGAAACGTTCAGGCGGGCGCTCCGCCGTGATGACGCGAATGTCCTGATCGACTGCCGACATTTCTTCCTCCCACGCGACGATGGTGAGGCCCTTTTCGAGGCCGGTGCCCCTTGCTTCGGGCCGTTCACCAACTTGTCGCCGAGGTTAGAAACGGGGGCAACAATCATCATCCCCTATATGGACTAGGGGTTGCTCTCCGTGAGGTGACGGATGGCGCCGCCGATCTCGTGATGCATGGCGCCGACGAGGGAATCGACCCAGGCATACTGCGCCTTTCGGCCCCGTTCGGCCATGCGCGCGCGGGCCGCGGCCGTCCTTGTGCACCACAGGAAACGCAGTGTGTTCACAGGGAGTGCAATCATCGGGTACCACGGCACGGGTCGCCACGGCAGGCCCAGCGCCTTCATCCCCGTGCCCCCCATGAAGAAGCGGTTGAGGGACAGGTTGCGCTCCCGCTCGTAGAAACGACGCAGGGCGGCGAAGCGGGGATAGGGCCGGCCCAGCGGCTCGTCCGCCAGAGCCCGAGCAAGGCGTCGGCCACTTTCGTCCGCGTCGGTGAGCGACAGGCCCATCTGAGAGAGCAGGATGCGGCCGCTCTGCTCGTCGTCCGGCAGGAGGTCTTCCTCGACCCCCATGAGCCAGCCGCTGTAGCGCATGAGATGCATGACGGCGGCGCCGTCGGCCTTCGAGAACGGGAAGCCGAGCACGCGGAT
>JAQVKV010000497.1 GCA_028694545.1 Zavarzinia sp.
CCGGACCGCCGGTTTTCATGTTCGATCCAGTCATGCCGCCCGCCTTCGCCGGCTTGGTCGGCCCGGAGGAACTCTGCCGCAAGGCAGTGGTGATCACGGCGCCGGTCGGCTTCGGCAAGACGGTCCTGATGACCCGGATCCATGACGATCTGCAGGCGAAGGGCCAGACCTGCCTGTGGTTTTCCCTCGATGAACGGGATCGGACGGTCGAGGGCGTGATCGCGGCGCTGGCCGCCGCCCTGCCGCCGGGCCCTGGCCGGGCCCATCCGACGGAAGCCCTGTTCAGCGACGAGCCGGCGGACAAGCGCATCGACCGCTGCCTGGCGCCGCTCGCCGGCCGACCGCCCCCCCTCACCCTCTTCATCGACAATCTGAACTGCTGTTACGATCCCGCCCTGCCCCATCTGCTGAACCGCCTGCTGTTCGCCACGCCGCCAGGGGTCCGGCTGGTGCTGAGCAGCGCCCTGCCCCTGCCGATGGATGTGGCACGCGCTCGCCTCGAGGGGCTGCTGGCCGAAATCGGCCCCGCAGACCTCGCCTTCCGCCGACCGGAGGTGGAACAATTGCTGGGGCCGGATCTGTGCCGCGTGATCGGCGATGGCGGCATCGAGACGATCCTGGCCCGGACCGAGGGCTGGCCCGCCGCCGTCCGCCTAGCGGGGATCATGCTGGCGGACGCGCCGGATCCGCTCGCGGCCCTCGCCGGCTTCTCGGGGTCGGACGAGCATCTGGCGCCGCTGCTGAACACCCGCGTGCTCGCCACATTCGGACCGGACACCCGGGATTTCCTGCTCTGCCTTGGTCAATTGCGCCATTTCTGCCTGGACCTCTGCCGCGCCGCCATCGGCGAGACGGCGGCGGACGACGTCCTGACCCTCCTGATCACACTCAACCTGCTGATCATCCCCCTGGACCGGGAACGGCGCTGGTACCGTCTGCACGGCCTGTTCCGCGATCATCTGCTGCGCGAAGGGGAAAACATCCTGTCCCCCGAACGGCGCCGCCAGATCCATGCGCGGGCCGCTGCCTGGTGTGCCGATCGGGGACGCTGGCACGACGCCATCGACTACGGCTTCACGGCCGGCGACATCGATCTCGTCGAGACGGTGCTGGAAGCCCAGGCGGCGCGCTTCGTGCGCAACCGGGGCGATATTCTCGGCTTCATCCAGGCCATGGAACGGCTGCATGACAAGGGCCGGGGCCATGGGCCGGAAGCGTCCTACTGGTATGCTTGGGCGCTGGCGCTGTGCCGTCGCTACGACGATTCCAGGCGTCATGCCGACGAATTGGCCAGGCGTCTCGGCAGCGGGGAATCCGGCATCGCCGCGCGCCTTGCCATGCTGCGGGTATCCCTCGACAGCATCACCGACCGAATGCGCGATGCCCATGATGGCGCCGTCCGCTGGCTGGCCGGGCCCAGCGCCGCCGCCGATCTCTTCGACGGTACGGCGGCGAACTGCATCGTCGCCTATCATCATGTCGCCATGTACCGGTTCCCGGACGCCCGCCGCGCCCTGATCGCCGCGCGGGAAGCGGCCTTCCAGTCAGGGAGCGCCTATGTCCAGGGCTGGGCCGCCGCCTATTCCGCCCTCGTGACCATTTGCGAAGGGCGTCTCCATGCCGCCCATGCGGAACTGGACGCGGCCCTGGCCAGCGCCCGCACCGCACTCGGCGACGATGGCGGCATTACCGGGACGCTGGCCCTGATGCTGGCCAAATGCGCGCTCGAGATCGGCCGGGAGGCGGAGGCCCGGCGCTGGCTCGCCTTCGGCCTGCCGACCTCGCGCACCCATGGCTTCCTCGAATCCGCCGCCCTCGGCCTCGAATGCGCGGTGAAGCTTGGACGGGGCCTTGCGGAAAGCGGCGACCTGTCACCCGGCGCCTTGCGCCATGTCGCCGCCGCCTACCCGCCCCGGCTGTCCGACATGCTGTCCTGCTTCATCGTCCGCCGACTCATAGAGTTGGGCGAGGCCGAGGCCGCCACCGAGGAAGCGGCGCGCACCGGCCTGTCGGCCAATGCCCGCATGCCCAGCCGCATGCAGGCGGACTGGCCGGCCCCGGCCCTGATGCGCGACCTGATCCGGATCACGGAAGCCGAACTGATGGTCGCCGCCGGCCGTCTGAAGCAGGCCACGCCCCGCATCGATGCCGATCTGCGCCAGGCCCGGCTGGACGGACGGGCCGCGCGTGCCGTCGACCTCGCGCTTCTGCGCTGTGCCGTCGCCACCCGCCTGCAACAGGACGACGAGATTCTGCGTGCCCTGACGCTGGCGATCCGGCTGGCGACACCGGGCCGCCTGCTGCGCCCGTTTCTGGCCCAGGGCCGGATGGTCGCCCATGGCATCGACGCGACGGGCCTGGCCGACTGGGCCTTCCCGACGGAAGACGAGAGAGGCTTCCTGGCCGAAATCTGCCGGCGCCTGCCGCAAAAGCCGGCGGTGGCGGACCGCATCCTGGCCGCCCCCAGCTTGCTCGCGCCGCTGACCCCCCGCGAAACCGAACTGATCACCCTGATGGCGGCGGGTCTCAGCAACCGCCAGATGGCTGATCGGGTGAACCTGTCCCTGACCACGGTGAAATGGCACCAGCAGAATCTCTACGCCAAGCTGAACGTGACCAACCGCCATGCCGCCCTCGCCCACGCCCGGGCCCTCAGCCTTCTTCCCGGATAGGCGGGATCAGGATGCCGTGGGCCGGGCCTCGAAGCCGATGGCCGTGATGCTGCGGATCAGGTGATCGATCAGGCGCCGGATCGCCGCTTCCTCGCCCCCGGCGAAACGGAACAGGGCCACCGTATGGCCCCCGCCCACGAAAAGCTGCGCGCCCGCCTGAATGTCGAGCAGCGGCGAGAGTTCCCCGGACGCCTTGCCACGTGCAAGAGCGCCGCGCACGACCGCATAGAGACGTTCCTGCATCACCAGATAGCGCGGCCAGACGTCGGCCCGGAACCCGGTACTCCAGTCCAGCCAGATCTTGACGATATCGGGCTCGTCCCGCGCCGCCCTGTCGAACCCGGTCACCATGATCGACAGGGCCTCCCGCGCCGAAACGGTGTCGATCGCCTCGGCCGAGACGATCGCCATCAAATAGGTCTCGACCTCGGCCAGGGTCGCCATGACCAGATCCTCGCGCGTCCTGAAATAGGAATGCACAGCCGGCACGGAAACCCCCGCCCGTTCCGCGACATGGGCATGGGTTGCCCGGGCAATGCCCTGTTCGGCGAAGGCCGCGAAAGC
>JAQVKV010000008.1 GCA_028694545.1 Zavarzinia sp.
GATCAGCCTCGTCGGCAGCGCGGCGAACGGCGGCGATCCCTTCGGCGACGTCGACACGACCCCGCCGGTCGATCCGAACGGCACCACCACCTGCGGTGACGGCGCCATCTGCGCGGTGCAGGATCTGGTCGACAACCTGACCAACGGCACCATCCTGGAGCCGGTGAACGATCTGCTCGTCGGCCTGCTCGATCCGAACAGCGGCGCGCTCTCGGCCCGGTGACCAATCTGGTCGATACGCTGGTCGATCCGCAGACCGGCGCGCTTGATCCGCTGCTCGACACCGTGAACCATCTGCTTGCCGGGCTGACGGGCGGTAGTGGCTCGCCCACGGACGCGCTGTCGGATATTCCGGTGGTCGGCGATCTGCTCGGTGGGCTGCTGGGCGGTCTCGGCTCCAGCTCCGGCTCGACCGCGGCGAGTGGCGGCCTGATCGATGTCGTTCAGGGCACGGTCGGCAATCTGCTCGATGGCACGCCGCTCCAGGTGGTCGCCGATCTTGTCGATACCCTGGTCGATCCCCAGACCGGCGCGCTGTCGGCGCTGACCGGGCAGCTCAACAATGTTTCGACGGCCGACGCGCCGCTCGGGGCGGTGACCGGTCTGGTCGATGGCTTGGTCGGGGCCCAGAACGGTGCTCTCGATCCGGTGCTCGACACGGTCAACGGGGTCCTGTCGAACAATCTGCAGAGCTTTAACCTCTCGGCAACGCCGGCGGTGTTGAATACCGTATTGCCGAACATTCCGGTGGTCGGCGATCTGCTCGGCGGGCTGCTGGGCGGTCTGGGCGGCCTCGGCGCCTGATCGGACACTGGCCCGGCCCTTTCGGCGCGTGACGTCGAGGGGGCCGGGCCGGGACCGGAAAGCCCGGCTTTGCCTTGTCCGGCCTGTTTGACTAGAGTTGACGATGGTAACTGACGGTACGAGACAGAAGATGATGCGCGCGCGATTCATCAAGGGGTTGACCCTGATCATGGTGGTTGGTCTCGCGGTCCAGCTCGGGGCCTGTGGTGCCCGGTTGAACGGCGGAGCCTCGGGTGGCACGGGGCGTTCGACCTCGGCCGGTGGCGGTCTGTCCATTCCCTTCCCCTGATCGCGGGGGGCGCAGGGCCAGCCCATACGCCCGGAATCAGTTTTGGAAGGCGGCCGCGCCCTGCTTACCGGCAGGCGCGGCCGTTTTGCGTCCGCCGCGTCCCGGAGACGCCGGGCGCCCGGTATCGCGCGTCGCGCAACGCTTCCGGAATCTCCGCAAAGTTCATCCTCTTTGGCGGTTATTCGGTTCTGTCTCGCGCCAGTTCGATTATAGTTAGCGCGGTCGAAGTGCGATCTGCGGGGGGGTACGCGCGCTAGGCGATTTTTCTACGTGCGCCCATATCGCAAACGAAGCCTTTACCAAATTGCGCCAGATTGGCGTGGCGTTGTGGTTGAGTCGGTGGCCGGGTCCTCGGTCGCGGGTGAAGCCTGGTCTTGAGACTTCGTAAGTCAGGGGCGCGGTCCGATGGGGCGATCTAAGTTTCGGTTGATCTTGGGGGTGGTGCTCGTGGCGATTGCCGTGGGTCTCATCGCCTATGGTGTGAACTCCATGCGCCGGCCGCCGCCGGTCGTGGCCGGTCCGTCGGGGACGGTGCAGCCCCGGCAGGATCTGGTGCCCGTCGTCGTCGCGCTTCGCGACATCGGTCGTGGCGAGAAGATCGAGCAGGCGCAGCTCACGACCCTCCGGGTGCAGGGGCCGGCGCCGGCGGGCTCGATCTCCGATCCGCGCACTGCGCTTGGCGCCGTCGCCCTCACCGCCCTGCCGGCGGGCCAGATCGTGCTTCAGAGCACGATCCTCGCGCCGGGCGATACCACGAAGCCGGGTCTCTCGGTCCTGGTGCCGGAAGGCATGCGGGCGGTCGCGATCCGTGTGAACGACGAGGTGGCGGTCGGTAATTTCCTGCGCGCCGACGATTTGGTCGACATCCAGCTGGTGCTCGCGAACAACGCGCTTGGCCCGGCGGAGGAAGGCGGCAATCCGGAGCGGCGCGAATCGCGGGTGGTGCTGCAGGCGCTGCGCGTGCTCTCGGTCGGCGAGGCGCTGACCGAAGAGAATGGCGACAAGGCGATCCGCATGCAGAACATCACGGTCGCGGTCACGCCCGAACAGGCGTTGGTTCTCGCGGTCGCCAAGCAGTCGGGCAATTTCTATCTGGCTCTCCGCAATCCGACGGACAACGTGGAGGCGCAGGTCAAGCCGGTCCGTCTGGAGGATCTGGTGGGGGCGGCACGGCCGCGGCCAACCTCCGAAAGCGCGGGTGCGCTTCCCGAACCGGCGGTGGTGGCACCCCGGCAGGTGGAAGTCATCCTTGGGGCCAACACGGGTAAGCAGGCGGTGCCATGAGTGAGATGATGATGCGTCGGGTTCCCGAACCCCCCGCCGTTCCCTTCCGGGCGGCCGCGATGTCCAGGACTGGACTGCTCGCCGGCCTGCGTCGTGGCGCGCTCTCGACGGCCGCCGTCCTGGCCTTCGCCCTGGTGGCGCCCGGCGTCGCCGGCATCGGCGCCCGCCCCGCGATGGCGGCGGACTATGTGAACCGGCCGAGCCTCGTGGTGCAGGCCGGGGTGCAGACCCCGCTGTCGCTTTCGAGCCCGATCGAGCGGGTGGCGATCGGCGATCCCGCCACCGTCACCGGCCGTGTCGTTGGCCCGACCGATATCCTGCTGCTCGGCCTGAAGCCGGGTCGCACCAACCTCATCGTCTGGGAAGTTGGTGGCGAGACCGCCTATGTCTATCCCGTGATCGTGCCGCTCGGCACCGGCGATCTGGCGCATGACCTGCGCGAGGATCCGGAACTAGCGGGCGTGAAGGTCGATGGCACCGGCGGCAAGATCGCTCTGAAGGGCACCGTGCCCTCGAACGACGCCCATGCGAGGGCGCTGCGCCTCGCCTCGCGCTATTTCCCGGATGGCGTCAGCGACCAGATCAAGGTCATGCAGCAGCAGATGGTGAGCGTCGAGATCAAGTTCGCCGCGCTCTCGACCTCGACCCTGAAGCGGCTTGGCTTCGACTTCCGTTCGGGTTCGACCAACAGCTTCGAATATGCCGTCGCCTCCCCCGGTGCGACCATCACCGGCGATCTCGCCGGCGTCTCGCCGATCTCGGATGCGCTGAATGTCCTGTTGCGCCTGCCGGGCTCCGACCTTTCGGTCGTGCTTGGCGTGCTCTCGGGGGCGAAGCTGGCGCAGATCCTGGCGGAGCCGACCCTGCTGGTCCGTTCCGGCGAATCGGCTGAATTCATTGTCGGCGGCGAAGTGCCGATTCCGGTGCCGCAGGACAATTCGGGCACGGTCACCATCGAGTACAAGGAGTTCGGCATCCGCCTGAAGGTGGCCGCCACCGTGCTGTCGCCCAGCCGGATCCTGCTGAACCTGGCGCCGGAAGTCTCGGAACTCGACTACGGCAATGCCGTGACCATCCAGGGCACGCAGGTGCCGGGCCTCACGAGACGCGGCGCCAGCTCCACCCTTGAACTCGGTAACGGCCAGAGTTTCGTGCTCGCGGGGCTCATGTCCTCGACCAGTTCGGACGCGGATGACGCCGTGCCGATCCTGGGCGACCTGCCGATCATCGGCGCCTTCTTCAAGCGCCAGCAGACGACGCGCGAACGTCAGGAATTGATCATCGTGGCCACGCCGCGTCTGGTCTCGCCCATGGACTCGCGCAGCGTGCCGCCGCTGCCCGGCACCGATCTGCAGAACTATGATCCTTCCTACAGCGACATGTTGCTCGGCCGGAACCGGCTGCGGGATGTCCTGCCGCAATACGGGCTGATGCCATGACCACGGAACGCCGTGCCATTCTCGTCGTCTCAAGCGACGAAGACTTCGCCGAACGTGTCACCTCGGCACTGTTCTCCCGCTGCAGTGTCGTCCGCGGCGTGCCCCAGCTCGAAACCCTGCGCGGTCTGATCGACTCGACGGGTATCGAGGCGATCATCGTCGACCTTGACGATGTCGCCTGGGACGGTCGCAACATCACCGAGCTGATCGTCAGCCTGAAGGCGGAACAGCCGGCGATCCCGCTCGTGGTCGCCAGCTACAACATCAGCGCCAATTCGCTGATCCCCGCCATGCGCGCCGGCGCCAACGACGTGATCGACAAGGATTTCGCCGCCGACGACCTGATCGCCCAGATGGACTGGCTGCTCCAGTCCCGTCCGGCGAAGCGGGGCAGCAATTCGGCGCGCATCGTTGCCGTGATGGGGCCGAAGGCGGGGGTCGGCTCGACCTCGATCGCCGTCTCCATGGCGGCGGAACTGGCGCGTCGCGCCGGTGCCAACGAGCGCGTTCTCCTGCTCGATTTCGGCTTCCCGCCCAGCGAGTCGATCGATCTGCTCGGGATCAAGGCATCCTATTTCATGACGGATGCGCTCGGCGATCTTGGCCGTCTCGACTCGACCCTGATCGAGGGCGCCTTCGCCCAGACCAAGACGCCGCGTCTCTTCGTCCTGCCGCTCGCGGTGGACGACGAGAACGCCCAGGTCGCGGGCGACGGCGATCTCGCGCAGCTCGTCGATGTGCTGCGCTCCTATTTCGCGGCCATCGTGATCGACGTCAATCGCGCCCTGAACCCGCGCGTGGCCGACCGTCTCTTCGTCGACGCCAATGCGGCGATCATGGTCGTGGACCAGTCGGTGACCTCGATCCACGGGGCCTCCATGGTGCTCGATCGCATGCGTCGGTCGATCAACAAGGATCCGGATTTCACCCTGGTCGTCTCGCGTCACGTGGCGCGGCTGCGGCCCTCGCCCGAGGAGATCGCCTCGGCGTTGCGGGCCAAGGGCCGTCCGTTCCTGGTGCCCGAGGACCGGCTTTTCGTCGATGGCCAGCGCAATCTCGGCACTGCCCTTTCGGCGGATGGCTCCAGTGCCTTCTCGAAGGCGGTGCGGGCCGTGGTCGACGCCGCCGTCGCCGTGCAGATGAACGGCGGGACGGCGCATGCCGCGTCGACCGCCCCCGTGGCATCGTCGCCGGTCGCAGCGCCGGCCCCCGCCGGTTTTCTGTCCCGGTTCGGCATCGGCCGCTCCGGTTCGCGTTGAGAGGGTAGGAGTAGACGATGCGTGAAGCAGGCGGTCCCGGCGGCAATTCCCCCCTCGGCATTTCGGCCTTCCCGACCAACATGCCGGGCGCGCGGGGAGAGGGCGAGATCTATACCTCGCCGCTCTATCAGGAACTGAAGTTCCGTGCGCTCACCATCGTCCACGACTATCTCGAGAAGCGCGGCTTCACGCCCGACAAGGCGAATGGCGAAGTGGTGCGCAGCGAGATCAGCCGCGCCATTTCGGTCGTCGTCGCGGGCGCCGGCGTCGCTCTCAACGCGGCCGAGCGCGAGCGGTTGCTGGACGACGTCTTCTTCGAGATCGTCGGCCTCGGCCCGCTCGAACCCCTGCTCGCCGACACCACGATCGACGACATCATCGTCAACGGTCCGAGCCGCATCTATGTCGAGCGCAGCGGCGTGCTCGAGCGGGTGACCACGCGTTTCCGCGACGACGCGCATCTGATGAACATCATCCAGCGCATCGTCAGCCCGATCGGCCGGCGCGTGGACGAGGCCTCGCCCTTCGTCGACGCGCGTCTGAAGGACGGCAGCCGCGTGAACATCGTGATCCCGCCGATCGCGCTCGATGGCGCCACGGTCTCGATCCGCAAGTTCAAGCGCATTCCGCTGAAGATTCATGATCTCGTCCGTTCCGGCACCATCAGCCAGGAAATGGTCGACTATCTGGCCGCCGCCGTGCGTTCGCGCCTGAATGTCCTCATCTCGGGTGGCACGGGTTCGGGCAAGACGACGATGCTGAACATCCTGTCGGGCTTCATCTCGGCGACAGAACGCATCGTGACGATCGAGGACGCGGCGGAACTGCAACTGCGCCAGTCCCACGTGGTGCGCCTGGAAACCCGGCCTCCATCGGCCGATGGCACGCCGGAAATCACGGCGCGCGATCTCGTGAAGAACGCCCTGCGCATGCGGCCCGACCGCATCATCCTCGGCGAAATCCGCGGCGGCGAAGCGGTCGAGATGGTGCAGGCCATGACCACGGGCCACGACGGCTCGATGGCGACGGTGCACGCCAATTCGCCCCAGGACGCCATGAGCCGTCTCGAGTTGCTGCTTTCCTTCGGCGGCATGAAGGCCGACGTTTCCACGGTGCGCAAGCAGATCACTTCGGCGGTGCAGGTCGTCGTCCAGGTTCAGCGCCTGGCTTCCGGCGCCCGCAAGGTGATCTCGATCGCCGAGGTGGTGGGCATGGAAGGCGAGACGATCGTGCAGAACGAACGCTTCCGCTATCGCGACAATCCGGGCGCGCCCGGTCAGGGCAGTTTCGTGATGGTGACCCGGCATTCGGCCTTCCAGGAACGTATCGCGCCCTTCCTGCGCAGCGGCGCCACCGGCGCCTCCACCTACGACATCCGGAACTGACGCGCACGGGGGAGGGGAGGTCATGATCGAAGTCGGGCTCGCCCTGTTGATCATCGTCGCCGCTGGCTATCTGATCGACGCCTATATCCGGGACTGGAACCTGGACAAGCAATATCGCGCGCGTCTTGCCGCCCTCAGCCGCTCGGTTGGTGGCGGTATCGAGGGCGATGAGGAGCTTCAGGAAACGGAACGCCTGATGGCGCGGCTGATGATGTCGTCCTCGGGCATCACACGGCGTCTCCTGCAGGCTGACTGGAAAGTGACGCCGCAGCGCTTCATTGCCTTCATGGCGATGCTCTTCATCGTGACCGCCGTTGCCATCTGGTTTCTTGGCCTGCTTGGCGGCATCGCCGCCGCCTTCGCCTTTCTCGGCCTCGCCTTCCAGCGTCTGTCGGCGGCGGCGGATACGCGCGTGAATACCTTCCTCGAGGAATTGCCCAGCTTCCTTGAACGCTTGCGTCAGCTCATTTCCACCGGCAACAGCCAGGTCCAGGCTTTCGACAAGGCGTTGGCCTATTCGGGCGAGGCGACGCGCATCTATCTCGATCCGGTCGCGCTGCGGCTGAAGATCGGCGTGCCGCTGGCCGACGCCATGCGCGTCCAGGCCCAGCGCCTGGCCATCGCCGAACTCGCCATGCTGGCCATGATCGTGCGCACCAACCTGCGCTACGGCGGCAATCTCGGTTATATCCTCGAGCATCTCGCGCGCGTGCTGCGCGACCGGACCCGGGTGCGCAACGAATTCAAGTCGCTATCGTCCGAATTGCGCAGCACCGCGATCGTCATGGTTGCCATCCCGCCGCTGGTCGGCCTTGCCATCATGGTCATGAACCCCACCTATCTCGATTATTTCGCCGACAAGGGGCAGATCATGCTCGGCGTCGCGATCGGTCTTGAGATCGTCGGCATCCTCATCATGCGCCGCATGATGAAGGTCGAATACTGAGCGGCGAAGGAGAGCCTGCATGTCTCCCGTGTTCTTCGTCGCGATCGCCTTTGTCCTCAGCGGCCTCATCCTGCTCTTCGTCGGCAGTCATGTGCTGGTCGGGGAAGTGCGGCGCATGGGCGAGGGCCGGCGCCTGCGCGGCCGTCTCGCCGACGTCAGCCGTCACGATGCCCTGATCGAGGAGGAGGACGAAGGCGGCGGCTTTTTCGAGATCATCGGCCGCGCGACGACGCGCAGCACCTCGACGCTCGCCGAATTCGAGCAGATCATGCGATCGATCGGGCGTTACGACGCGGGCGCGCCCTATTGGCTGGCTGGTGTGCGGCTGGTCGCCGCCGTCGCCCTCGCCCTGATCGGGCTCGGGATCGGGCTTGCCTTCTGGACCATGAACACGACGCTGCTGCTGGCTCTCGGCGGTTTTGCCGTCGGCTATCTGGTGCCGCGTTACTATCTTTCCAGCATGGCGGCGGCGCGGCGCAAGAGGATCGAGAGGGAACTGCCGTTCCTGATCGATATGCTGCTGCTGCTGGTGCGTTCGGGCGCTTCGATCGAACAGGCGTTCCGCCACCTCGTCCAGGAAGAGGCGGATGGGCTCGGCACCATCAAGGCGACGCTGGACCGGCTGGTGAACGACATCGATCAAGGCAAGGGTTACGAGGTTTCACTGCAGCGCTGGGGGGCGCGTCTCGCCATCGAGGAGGGGCGCGAGTTCTCGGCCCTGCTGATCCAGTCGCTGGCCCACGGCACGGAACTGACCCAGGCCCTGAAAGTATTCTCCGACACGCTGATTGAACGGCGCATGAACGCGGCGCGTTCCACTATCGGCAAGCGCATGACCCAAATGACCGTGGTCATGATGCTGTTCATGATGCCGCCCCTGCTGATCGTGATCGCGGGGCCGGCCATCTCGCGCCTGATCGAGGGTTTCGCCCGGGTGGGGAGCTGAGATGAGCGCCTTCGTGTCCTCGCGTAATCTTTGGCGTGGCGTCGCTGTCGCGATGCTGGCCACCGCCGTCCTCGGTGGTTGCGCCCGGCCGCCGGCGCCCGCCCGCTCGGTCAGCGGAACGGCGGCGCCGACCCCGACGCCGGAGGAAGACCAGCTTTACCTCGCGCTCATTCGGGGCATGGCGGAACAGGGCCAGTCGCAGGCGGCGCTCGCCTTTCTCGATGATTACCTGAAGCGCCATCCGAGTGATGTCGAGGCGCTGACCCTCAAGGGCGAAGCGCTCTTGCGTACTGGACAGACCGACGCCGCCGACCAGATCTACATCCAGCTCGACAAGCGCCGGATCCAGCCGGCCGCGGCCTTCGGCCTTGGCCAGGTGCGTGCGCAGGTCGGCGACTGGAAGGGCGCGGTGCCGCAATATGCACGCGCGGCCCAGGCGGCGCCGACCGATGCCCGCGTCCTGAACAATTACGGTTTCGCCCTGCTGAAGACCGAGGATTACGCAAAGGCCTATGGCGTGCTTGCCCGGGCCGCGCAGCTCAGTCCCGACAGCCGGCAGATCCGGACCAATTTCGCCATCGCCGCCGCGAACAGCGGTCGGGACGGCGAATTGAACCAAATCCTTGCGCCCTTGCCGGAAGCGGAACGGGGGGCAGTTCTCACGCTCGTGCGGAGTTGGAAGCCATGAAACGATCGACGTATTCCAGGGCGCAGGCCCTTACCGTTTCCCCCGCGGCGGTCGTCGCCGCCGTTCTCCTTGCCTCCGTGCTGGCCTTCGCCGCGGCGATTGTCATGCCCGGGACCGCGCGGGCGCAGCAATCGGGCAGTCCGACCACGCTCGGCGGCATGGCCGGCGCGATGCCCGTACAGCCGCCCTTCGCGCGGACCCGGTCGGTGTTGCAGGCCCAGCACGCGGCCTCGCCCGGCGCGCGCACCGTGACCAGCGGCGCCGAGTCGGACAAGGTCTACGAGAATTATCTGGAATCCGTCGGCAAGGGCGGCGCGGGCGCCACGAGTGTTTCGCTCGGCAGCGGTCCCGGTACCGCGAAGTAATCCGTTCGGGCAGGTGACGTAACCGGGGCGGTACTACTGGCCCGGTTTCACCAGGCTGTCGATCACCCGGCGACAGATATCGAAGCTGAGCGGCTTGTTCAGCACGATCGGCGCAAGGCCGCGATGAGACGCGGCTTCCGCCACCATTTCCGGGTTGCCACTCATCAGCACCACCTGTTCGGTATGGCGCAACAGGGTCATGATCTCGGCGGCCCGCACGCCGCCCAGCTGCGGCATGCCGACGTCCATCAGCACGACATCCGGCCGTTTCTCGCGCGCGACCTCGACCGCCTCGATGCCGTTCGACGCCTCCAGCACGTCATAACCGACCCGGCCGAACAGTTCGGCCAGTTCCGTACGCAGATCGAAGTCGTCATCGACCACGAGGATCGTCGGCTTTTTGCCGCTCGATCGGACAGTGCCCTTGGTCATGTCAATGTGTCGCTTCCTCGACGTAGGTCGGTATCTCCAGGCGGAAGACGGCTCCACCTTCCCGGTTGAAGGCACTGATGCTGCCGCCCATGTCGGTCATCAGCGTCCGACAGATGGCAAGGCCAAGGCCGCTGCCGTGCCCGACTTCCTTCAACGTGAAAAATGCGTCGAAAATGCGGTTCATGACATCGCGTGGAATGCCGCCGCCCGTATCCTGCACCTCGACCACCAGACGATCGGAGATGCCGTCGTCGTAAACCGCGACGTGGATGGTGCCCTTGGTCGGCTCGTTGCGGCGCTTGCAATATTCGGTGATGGCGTCGCGCGCATTGACGACGAGATTGAGGAACACCTGCTGCAGCGAGACCGGATTGGCCTTCAGCGCCCGGCAGTAGGGCGGTGCCTCGCACACGAGTTCGATGCCCCGGTTGCGCAGCGAGCCTTCGGTCAGGTTGCGGATATTGTCCATGATCTCGGTGACCGAGACCGGCCGTAGTCCCAGCGTCCGCCGATCAGGATGCGCGAGGGTGCGGATGGCGCCGATAATTTCGCCCGCGCGGAGTGCCTGGCTGTGGATCCGGTCCAGCTTCGCGTCGACGATGGCGCGTTCGGCCGCGCCGGCGTTCGGATTCTCGGCGATCGCCTCCAGCGCCAGCTTGGCATTCTTTACAGCCATGGCGATCACCGACAGCGGCTGACTGATCTCGTGGGCGATCACGGTCATGAGTTCGCCCAGAGTCGCGAGCTTCGCGGTGTTGATCAGGACGTTCTTCTGCTCGTCCACCTCGAAGGCCTGGGTCGCGATCAGGCTGAGGCGCTGCATGAGGGCGAGTTGCGAGGGCTCGAAGAAGCCGGGCTTGGAGTGCAGCGCGACCAGCATCGCCGCCTCGTTGCCGATGGTGATCGGCGCCACGAGAGCGTTGCGGAAGCGCTTGCGAATGGCGTCCGGGAAATCGTTCCACTCCTGCAGGGTGGAGAGATCGGGTACCACCAGCGCCTCGCCCATGAGGGCGGCGTTGATGATATCGCCCGCCGGCCATTTCAGGCCGGTCAGGGCGGGATCGGTCGAGACCACGGCGAGCAGTTCGTCACGCGTGCGCCGACGCACCACGAGTGCTTCCTCGAAGCGCAGCAGGCGTGAGAACAGGTTGAACAGGTCGGCGCATTTGTCGGCCAGCGGGCTCGGCTGGATCAGGGCGCGCAGCGAGGCGAGCAGCACGTCCGCTTCCTCGCGCAGGCGCACTTCCCGGTTGCGGTTGGCTTCCGCCCGTTCGAGCAGTTCGACCAACTCTCCCCGATGCTGTTCGTCGAAGGGGCGTCCGCTCCACACCTTGCCAACGCCGATATAGCCGCCATCGGCCTGCACCGTCCCGGTCAGGGTGAAATTGACGACCGAACCGTCGCGCTGGACAAAGCTGAGGGCGACGTCGCGCATGGGGGCAAGACGGTTGAGCAGGTCGCCGAAGGCCTCGCCCTGGGCGGGGTAAAG
This sequence comes from Zavarzinia sp., assembly GCA_028694545.1. Taxonomy (GTDB): domain Bacteria; phylum Pseudomonadota; class Alphaproteobacteria; order Zavarziniales; family Zavarziniaceae; genus Zavarzinia. Next base: position 11,327 of record JAQVKV010000008.1, read on the forward strand.
GGTACGCTGGGCCAACCGGTCGAGCCGCGCCCCGCGCAGGAGCTGGATGACGGCGGGGTCGCAGCCCACGTCGAGGGGTTCGGCGTCCTCGATCCGGAAATCGGGGCCGCTGCGCCAGGTGAAATCCGCCGCCAGACTGAGGAGGTCCGGTGCGCCCCGGCTGGCGATGTCGGTCGCTTCGACCATGCTCAGGTCTCCCGGCCCGGTACGGACCGGTATGCCGCCGACGGAATCATTCGTAAAAGAAAAATCTCAACGCGCGCCTGAATGTCCACGACTCAGCCCCCTTGCCCAACGCCTGTCGGGATTTCACCTTCGTTCACCGCCCGCTGCCTTTGGTTTCGCGGGAAACGCCGCCTTTTTTGGTACCGGCGTTCTCCATGCTCACTCGAAAAGTTTAACGTATCTTAAGGAAACTTGGAGAATCCGGCGTAATTTTCTCCCGCTTTGGCGCTTGGTGAAATTACATTGCCGTGGCGGCCCGCGTATCGCGAATCAGTCGAAAATGGGTCAGTTTGTGATTTGTTTACGATGGTTGGGTATAGTCCCCACCATGGTGACGCCGCTCAGGGCTGCGACGCCAGCGCGGATGAAATCGCTTCCATTTCGTGCTTGAACAGGCATAAAGGTTTCATGTCCGCCCAAATGGGGGAGGTGGGTTTTCTGATGACGTCTGGTCCCAATCGTTCGAACGCGATCTCGACACCGATTTATGTGATCGACGACGATGCCTCGATCGTTGAGGAGGTGGGCGACTTCCTGAAGCTCAAGGGGTTCGTCGTCCGCGCCTTTTCCGTTCCGGCGGAAGCCCTCGAGAGCATGCTGGCCGAGACCGAGCCTTTCCTGCTCGTTACCGACATGCAGATGCCAGGGCTTTCCGGTCTCGACCTGGTGCGGGAGCTGCGCCATTTCGGCGGCAGTCCGCGCGTCTTCGAGACGATCCTGTTTTCCGCCTTCGCCGATCTCGACCGTGCGATCAACGCGCTGAAACTCGGCGTGCTCGACTTCCTGGTGAAGCCGGTCGATCTTGATCAGCTTGTCGCCGCCATTCATCGCGCCGCCGAGGCGCTGGAACAGCGCCGCGACGCCAAGACCAACGACCGCGATCTTTCGGCGCAGCTGGCCGAGACCCTGGCCAAGGCCAAGGAACTCACCTCCACGATCGAGAATGCGGCCGTCCGCCTCTCGCGCGAAGCGGTTGCGCCTGGTTCGCCCGCCCCGCGCCCCAGTGCAGGCATTCCCGTGCCGCCGGCCCAGGTCACGACACCGGTGCATCGCCTGGTGGTCAATCCGCCGCGCACCTTGCCTGGTCAGGCCCCGGAAGATAGCGAGATGCTTCACCGCATCAAGGCGCTGCAGGCCGCGCGTCGTTTCCGCGACAAGCTGCTGCCGTCCTGCGTGGATGGCGACGCCAACTGGGAAATCCTGCTTTATCTGATCGAGCAGTCGCTGCTGCACCGGGTGGTTTCCGTCACCTCGGCCTGCCATGCGACGACGCTGCCGTCGACGACGGCCATGCGCAAGATCGATGAACTGGTTTCCACCGGCTGGCTGCAGAAGCGCCCGGATCCTTCCGACCGGCGCCGTACCTTGATCGCGCCGACGGACCTGTGCCGCGACCGCATGCGGAATTATCTGCTCGGCCTGCCGGTCAATATCGGTACCCCCGGCTTCGAATCATCGGTCCCGGCGCTCGCCTGAAGTCGCGTGGCTGACCGAGGCCGTGGCCCGGGCGGCGACCGCAAGGGCGACGAGGCCGAGCACGGCCGCCAGCAGGAAGGCGGCGCCTGGGAAATGCGCGATCGCCCCGGGCCCGACGAATCGGCTGAAGGCGGCAGCCCCCGCCAACGGGCCGATCACGGCCGCAAGCCCCGTCACCCCGCTCACCGTCCCCTGCAGCAGGCCCTGTTCGTCGTCGCCGACGGCGGTGGAGGTCAGCGCCTGCGCCGCTGGCGCCGCCGCCATGGCGAAGGGCATGAACACGAGCGCGGCATAGAGCTGCCAGCCCGCCGAAACGAAGGCCAGCGCCGCGCAGAACAGGCTCATGGCGAAGAGGCCCACCAGCAGCGTCCGCCCCGGACCCGCCCGCCTGATCATCACCGGCGCGAAACCCGCCTGCGCCAGAATCGCCGTGATGCCGAGGACACCGAGCGAAATCCCGACCTCCCGCGTGCCCCAGCCGAGCTGCGCCCCGGTGAACAGCACCCAGGTTGCCTGCACCGCCGAATGGGCCAGCATGAACAGGAAGATCGCCGCCAGCAGTCCGGCGACCAGCCGGTGCCGACGCCAGCCCATCAGACCGGACAGGGGATTGAGCGCGCCGAGATCGAGCGGGCGGCGCTTGTCCGGCGCGAGGCTCTCGGGCAGGACGAAGGCGCCATAGAGGAAGTTCAGCCCGGTCAGCACGGCGGCCGCGACGAAGGGCACGCGCGGACCCAGTTCGCCCAGCAGGCCGCCCAGCGCCGGTCCCGAGACGAAGCCGATCGCAAAGGTGGCGCCGGCGATGGCGAAGGCGCGCCCGCGCTGTTCCGGGGTCGAGACATCGGCGACATAGGCGGTGGCCGCCGCCGTGCTGGCGCCGCAGATGCCGGCGACGAAACGCGCGGCAAGCAGCAGCCAGACCGAGCCGGCGAGGGCGGCGACAACATGGTCGAGGGTGGCGCCCGCCATGGCGATCAGCAGCAC
>JAQVKV010000498.1 GCA_028694545.1 Zavarzinia sp.
ATTGCCGTCCGGCCGCCGATAGACCACGTTCAGGCCACCGTTGGCGCTGTTCCGGAACATCATGGCCGGATGAGCGCCGAGATCAAGGCGGAACACGGCCTCGGAGACGGTCAGGGTCTCGATTTCGGCCTCGTTCTCCGCGATCACCAGCGGGCCGGCCTCGGTGGCGGCCTCGGTTTCGTGGTCGTCCTCGGCTTCGGGCGAGAGCACGTAGGCCAGCGCGGGCTCCAGGGTCCGGGGGCCCGTGTGGTGGTGATTCTTCAGCCGGCGCTTGTAGCGGCGCAACCGCTTTTCGGTGCGTTCAGCCGCGACATCGAAGCTGCCGTAGATCTCGGTGCCTTCGCCCTCGGTGCTCACCGTCAGGCCGGCGCCGAAATGCACCAGAATGTCGGTGTGGAACAGATGTGCCTCACGCGAGAAAGTGACGGTCGCGTCGATGGGGCGATCGTAGTACTTGCCGATGGCGAGCTTCAGCCGTTCCGCGACATGAGTGCGGAGGGCGTCGCCGACATCGATTTGTTTTCCGGAAATGATGAGCTTCATGATGTGCCTGCGCTTGAAGTTGGGGCGCTTGGACGGATGCCCAGGGCCCGGTAGCGATGCGCCTCCAACGGCGCCCAATCCCCCGAGGTCGCTGCCGAACGCTTGAGTCCGTCAATTCATACTTACGAGCTAACGTCCCGGGTTTCCAGACCCGAGCGAAGTCCGCGAGAAATTTCCCGAGGTGGGGGCGATTGTCAACGGCCGCGCGTCGCTTTCTGACGTCGACGTTCGGTGGAGGAGCCGATGCCCATGGCTTCCCGATATTTGGCGACGGTGCGTCGCGCGATGTCGATACCGTCCTGCTTGAGGAGGTCGACGAGCTTGTCGTCCGAGAGGATGGCATTCGCCGCCTCGCCGTCGATCAGCTGTCGGATGCGGTGACGAACGGATTCGGCCGAATGGGCGGCGGAGCCGTCGGTCGAGCCGATGGCCGCGGTGAAGAAGAATTTCATCTCGAACAGGCCGCGCGGCGTCCACACCCATTTGTTGGCGGTCACGCGCGACACGGTCGATTCATGCATGTCGATTTCTTCGGCGATCGCCTTCAGGTTCATCGGCCGCAGGTGGGTGATGCCGAAGCGCAGGAAGGCGTCCTGCTGCCGCGCCAGCGAGGTCGCGACCTTCAGGATGGTGCGCGCCCGCTGGTCCAGCGCCTTGACCAGCCAGTTGGCCGAGGCCAGGCATTCCGAGAGATAGGCCTTGTCGTCCTTCCGCGCCGAATCCGACAGCGACAGCCGTGTCATGTAGCGGCGGTCGATGAGGACGCGGGGCATGGTCTCGGCATTCAGCTCGATCAGCCAGTCCTCGTCCGGGCCGCGCCGGATGTAGACGTCCGGCACCACCGCCTGCACCGGCGTCGAATCGAAGGCATAGCCGGGCTTCGGGTTGAGGGTGCGGATCTCCTTGATGATCTCGACGATCTCGTCCTCGTCCACGCCGGCGATCTTGGCCAGGGCCGAGAGGTCGCGTCTCGCGACGAGATCGAGATGGCGGAGCACGGCGGCCATGGAGGGGTCCAGCCGCTCGGCCTCGCGGCACTGGATTTCCAGACATTCCTGGAGCGAGCGGGCGAAGACCCCGGGTGGATCCAGTGACTGCAGATCCGCGAGCAGGTCCTCGAGCGTATCGACGTCGATGCCGAGGCGGGCGGCGATGTCCTCCGTCTCCTCGGTCAGATAGCCGGCCTCGTCCAGCGAATCGACGAGATTGGCCGCCATCAGGCGCGAGACATTGTCGAGCGCCAGTTCCGAGAGCTGCGCCATCAGGTGGTCACGCAACGAGGTGGCGGAGACCAGCCGGTCGTCACCCGAAAAGTCGTTGTCCTCGAAGTCGCTGCGGCCGCCGGCGCCGATGCCGCCCCAGCTCGTTTCGGTCAGATCGTCGGGGCCTGGCGCCTGATATTCCGCGCGATCGCTCACCGCGTCGTCGCCGAAGACGTTGTCGTAGCCGTCCTGCAGGCTGGACGCGGTCTCGCCCATGTCGCCCTGCTCGCGAATGTCGCGGTCGATGCCCGCCGGTCCCTCGCTGGCCGTCCGGACCTCGGCTTCCGCCGGCGTGTTCTCCGCGCCTGCGTCGGACCGGTCCGGCTCGCCGCCGTCGTCCTGGGTGAGCAGCGGGTTGCGCTCCAACTCCTGTTCGACGTAGGTCGCCAACTCGATCTGGCTCAGCTGCAGCAGCTTGATCGCCTGCTGCAGCTGCGGGGTCATCACCAGCGACTGGCCTTGTTTGAGCTCCAGTCGTTGCGTGATCGCCATGTCCCTAATCCGTCAGAGGCTGAACCTGTCACCGAGATAGACGCGGCGCACGCCCTCGTGGGCGACCACCTCGTCGGGCGATCCTTCCATCAGAACCTGCCCCTCGTGAATAATGTAGGCCCTGTCGATCATGTCCAGCGTTTCGCGGACATTGTGATCGGTGATCAGCACGCCGATGCCCCGATCCTTCAGGTGCGAGATCAGGTGACGGATGTCGTCGACCGCGATCGGGTCGATGCCGGCCAGCGGTTCGTCGAGCAGGATGAAGCTCGGGCCCGTCGCCAGCGCCCGCGCGATTTCGACGCGGCGCCGCTCGCCGCCGGACAGGGCGACGGAAGACGTGTTGCGCAGATGCGCGATCGAGAATTCGGCCAGAAGGTCGTCCAGAATCGCCTCGCGCCGGTCGCGCTCGGTCTCGACGATCTCGAGCACGGCGCGGATATTGTCCTCGACCGTGAGGCCGCGAAAGATCGAGGCCTCCTGCGGCAGGTAGCCGATGCCAAGACGGGCGCGGCGATACATGGGCAGGCCCGTGACATCCCGCCCGTCGTAGAGGATGCGGCCGTAATCGGGCGCGATCAGGCCCGAGATCATGTAGAAGCAGGTGGTCTTGCCGGCGCCGTTCGGGCCGAGCAGGCCGACCACCTCGCCGCGTTGCAGGTTCAGGCTGACACCGCGCACGACGGGGCGCTTGTTGTAGATCTTGCCGATCGAATGGGCGACCAGGCCGGTTTCGGCGATCGCGGCAGTCTCGTCGACGGGAGTGCTTTCGTTCATTGGCCGGCTTTTTTCTCGGGCACGATCAGGCCCTTCACGCGGCCGTCGCCGGTGCCGCCGCCGCCCGTCATGACGCTGCGCCCGGAATTGAGGTCGACTACCAGCTCGCTGCCCTTCAGCACGTTCTCGCCCCGGGTAAG
>JAQVKV010000499.1 GCA_028694545.1 Zavarzinia sp.
TTTCGGCCGATCCCTGGCCGCCATGGTGGCGCAGCCTGACCCTGATGTTCCAGCGCGAGGTGGCGGAGCGCCTGAGCGCCGCCCCGCGCGAGGATGCCTATTCCCGCCTTTCGATCCTGGCGCAATGGCGTTGCCGCGTGCGCCATCATTTCGATCTCAGCCCCAAGGCATTCGTGCCGCCACCCAAGGTGACATCCACTGTCGTCGGCCTCGTGCCGCTGGCGGCGCCGCTTCATCCCTGCCGGCTGGATGCCCTCGAGAAGGTGACCGCGAATGCCTTCGGCCAGCGCCGCAAGATGCTGCGCCAGAGCCTGAAGGGCCTCGCCGTTCCGGCCGAGGAGATGCTGGCCGGCGCCGGCATCGCACCGACCGCGCGGGCGGAGGAGGTGGACATCGCCGGTTTCGCCGCGCTAGCCCGCCTCCTCTCCCCTCTCTGACGCGTCATCCTTCGGACCGGCGACGCACCCCCGCGAAACCGCCCCCCGACAGTATCGCCCCCTCGCCCGCGCCACCGGCGCGGGCGCCCCGTCGTAACACCCCCCGTGTCACGATCCCCGGGTATCGCCGATCGAAGGCGATATTGGGCAAGGCGTGCCGGCCGTGCCTGTTCCCCGGGGAACAGGAAATGAAAATCAGTCGATGGCGGCGAAAGCGGCGGCGATGCGCGCGGCTCCCCAGATCTTCGGCGGCGACGGCGGCGCGCCCAGGGTGATATCCGTGCCCTGATCGGCGCCGAGTTCGACGCGTTGCCCCCGCGCCGTCACCTCGACGTGCCCGCGCGCGACGAAGACGGCAATGCCGCCTTCTGTCGGCATCAGGATCAGTTCGGTGCCACGCACCCCGATGAGGCCGGCCGGCGTCGCGATGTTGATCGGGCGCTTGGGTGCCTCCTCCGGCCGCGAGAACAGGACGGCGCCCGAATCAACCCGGAGGTCGGTTCGGCCGTCCAGCACCTGTGTCGTCACCTTCAGGCGCGCGCGTTCGCCCATGCGGATGGAAACATCCTGCGCGACGGTCATGGCAAGGCGGGAGCCCGGCCCGGTCTCGACCAGATCGCCGAGGAAGACCGGTGCCCCGGTGCCGAGCGCGCGGCTCTCTCCCTCGCGCGCGGCGCTGGCATCGCCCCGGGTCGCCACGACCTCGCCCACCGCCGTGGCCGCCCGGGTAAAACCCGGCATCAAGGCAAACCCCGCCGCCAGCAGGGCAAAGCTGCGCCGGTCCATTCCTATGGCCCCCAATTCCGTCGCTCCTTCCGTGGTCCATCGCTTTCCGCAGCCTGCACTGTCCCGCCGCGCACGCAAGGGCTAGGCTGGCTCGACAGGGGAATTTCCGGGGGAATCATGACCGCCGTCACGGTTCTGGAGAGCTTGCGCCGTCAGGACCTCTTCGCCGACCTCGGCGGAGACGATCTCGTTCGCCTTGCCGGACTGATGCGCGAGAAGCGTTTCGCGGCCCGCGGCATGCTGTGCCGCCGGGGCGAGGCCGGAGATTGCCTGTTTCTGGTCAGCGAAGGCTTGGTGCGCCTGTCGCTGATTTCGGCCGAAGGGCGCGAGGTCACCATCCGCCAGGTCGCCCCCGGCGGCATGTTCGGCGAGATCGCCCTGCTCGATGGCGGCGAGCGCACGGCGGATGCGACGGCCATGCGGCCGACCACCGCCCTCGTGCTCGCACGCGGCGATCTCCTCGCCTTCATGGCCGAACGTCCGGCGGTGGCGCTGGCGGTCGTCCGCGTACTCTGCACCCGCCTGCGCGCGACGACGGACCAGCTGGAAGGCATCGCCCTCCTGCCGCTCGAGGCGCGACTGGCGCGCTGCCTCGTCACCCTCGCCGAAGGGGCGGCGCCGAGCGCGGACGGCATGACCCGCCTGCCCCGCGCGATCAGCCAGGGCGACATGGCCGGCCTCGTCGCGGCCACGCGGCCCAAGGTGAACCGCATCCTCGTCGCCTGGACCGACGAGGGGCTGATCGCGCGCGACGATGACGATCGTCTGCGCATCGATTTCGCCGCGTTGAGTGACCTCGCCCAGCTGGAGGGACGATGAGCGGGCGCCTGCTGCCCCTGCCATTGTTCGCGCTGGTCCTCGCGCTGGCGCTGGCCGTCACCTTCGGAGCGACACCGCTGCGCCCGCGCGATGCCGGTATTGACGCCCTCTTCGCCACCGTGCCGGCGGCCCCAACCGACACGGTCGCCGTCGTCGACATTGACGGCGCCGCCCTCGCCCTTCATGGCCCCTGGCCCTGGCCCTGGCCACGCGGCCGGATCGCCGCCCTGCTCGACGCCCTGTGGCAACGCGGTGCCCGCGTCGTCGCCTTCGACATCGCCTTCGTCGGGCCTGACCGCCGCTCGGCCGCCGCCGTTGTCGCCGACCTGCCGGCCGCGCCCGATAAGGCGGACCGGGCGGTTCTGGAGCGTCTGTTTCCCGACGGAGACGCCCTGCTGGCACAGGCCATGGCCGGGGGGGATGCCGTGCTCGGCCTGCTGGCCGATCCTTCAGGTGAGGCGCCGCCACCGCCCGCCCCGCCGTTCCATGCGGGCGCCGTCCTGCCGGCCGCCCCCGCGCGCGTCGCCGGCCTGACGCCGCCCTTCGCCCCCCTGCTCGACCAGTCGGCGGCGACGGGGGTCATGGCGCTCGGCCTCGACGGCGCCGGGGTGATCCGGGACGTGCCTCTTCTCGTCGCCCTGCCCCGTGCTGCCTTCGGCGGCCTCGCGCTGGAAGCCGCGCGGGTCTCACTGGGGTATCCGGAGATCGTCCTGGCCGGTGACGCTCGCCTTGGTCTTGGCTCGCTGTCCCTGCCGATCGACGGCCGCGCCCTGCTCCGGCTGCATGCGCAGGGCGCCGCAGCGGAACGGGCACGCACAGTCCGGGCCGCCGCCCTGCTCGACGGCACGGCCCCAGCCGAGGGCATCGCCGGCCGCATCGTCCTCGTCGGCAGCAGTTCGCCGGCGCTGGGCGCGCTGCGGGCCGTGCCGGGCAATCCCTATCGCCCTTCGGTCCAGATCCAGGCCGATGCCGTCGGCCAGATCCTGGCGGGCGTCAACTACATCCGGTCGCCGGCGGCCCTTGTGTTCGACGGGCTTGCGGTGATCGCCGCCGTGCTCGGCGCACTGGTTGCCGCAAGGCGTCTGCCCGTCCCCGCCGGCGTCGCCGCGATCGCCGCCGGTGCCGTCGTGCTGGTCGGGGCGGCCGCCCTTCTCGTACTCCGGGGCG
>JAQVKV010000500.1 GCA_028694545.1 Zavarzinia sp.
CGGCGGCGGGTTCGCCGAGGTCGAGCATGCCCTCGACCGCGTCGGCCGTGATCGTCATGACCGAGGCGATCGCCCGCATCGGGCTCGTCTCCTTGAGGCGGGAGACGATGCGCGTCGCCATTTCGGCGGCGACGAGATAGCCGCCGTCCGGATCGGAGACGACGCTCATCGCCTTCTTCTCCAGCCCGGGCAGGTCGGTATCGATGCCCTTGCGCAGGAAAGCGACGAAGGCGGCGGCATGGGCCCCTTCGGCGGCACCGCGCTGCTTCTGCCCGGCACCGGGGCGCGAGAGGGCGGTTTCCATGGCGGAAACCGTGTCGCTCAGCCGGCCGACCTCGGCGTTCAAGCGATCCACCGTCTCGATGGTCAGCACGTCGGCGCGGCCCTTGGTCTCGATCTCGGCGAGACGGCGGTCGTTCTCCGTGCGGAAGGCGGTGAAGCTGCGCGCGAGATCGTCGGTCGCGCGCTGCATGGTGGCGAGATCGGTCATGCTTTGTCCTTTCGAGGGGCGATGGCTTCCGCCGCGCGGCGGAGATTGGCGATGATGGCCGTGCTCAGTTCCGTCGCCTCGCCCGGGGCGGCCTTGACCCAGGCGACACGGGCCGCGTCGTTCGCGGGCAGCGTGACGAGACTGATTTCATGCAGTTCCAGCGTTTTCAGCAGTCGCGCACCGTCACCGGCAATGGCGGCGCCCACGGTCGAATAGCCGATGGACAATCCGTCCAGCGCGCCGAGACGAAGCAGGGCGAGGGCCTCGCGCCCCCGCATGGTCTCCAGTGCGATGCGCCCTTCGACCCGCAGCCCGGTCGCGTCCTCGAACACCCGGTCAAAGCGCCCGATCGGCTGCGCCATGTCGTGCTGCCACAGGAAGGGCGGCAGGCGGCCGGCGGCGTTCCAGCGCGCGAGGCTGGCGGCGAAGGCGCCGGGCTGGACCCGGTCGCCCTCGCTGTCCGTCGTGCCGAAGACGGAGGCATAGCCGGCGAAGGCACCGTCCGGCGCGATCGCCTTCACCCGCCAGGCGACGGGCCGGCCGATTTCGATGGATGCCATGGATTACACCTCTCGTCTGTCCAGGGGGCCGTAGCCGAGTGCCGCGCGCCGTTCGTCGCGCGTGAGATCCGTCGCCGCCCGCACCTTGGCCCAGCGTTCGGCCCGGCGCGGTTCGAGCGCCGGCACCTCGTCGAGGTCGGGTTCCAGGACGGCGATACCGAAGCCCGGCCCCCAGGCCCGGGCGAAGGCGCGCGCGATGCTCTGCGCCAGCGGCACCACCGTGTCCTCGTAGAGGGCAAGGCGGGCTTCGGCGTAATTGGCGTAGGTCTGAGCGTCCGGCACGCCGACGAGCTGGGGCGGCACGCCGAAGGCGAGCGCGATTTCCCGCGCCGCAGCGTTGCGGCCCTGGATCCAGTCCATTTCCGCCGGGGTCAGGCTCAGCGCCTTCCAGTCCAGCCCGCCGTCCAGCAGCAGGGGACGGCCGGCGTTGCGGGCCCCCTCGAACTGTTCCGCGATCTCGGTCTTCAGGCGCTCGAACTGATCATCGGCCAGCGCGGCAGGCCCTTCCTTCGGTTGGTAGACCAGTGCCCCGGAGGGCCGCGCCGCATTGTCGAGCAGCGCCTTGTTCCAGGCGCCGGCCGCATTGTGCTGGTCGATCGCCTGCGCCGCCGCTTCCAGTGCCGGCAGCCCGTGCCAATCGTCCAGCGGATGGAAGGTCTTCAGATGCAGGACGGCGGAACGCCCGCTCAGGCCATCGACCGGGATGAAGCGCGTCTCCTCCCCCTCCCTGTGCTCGAAACCGGCGGGAATACCACCGGGTCCGGGGCGCACGCTCACCCGGTCGGGGCGCAGCAGGTGCCATTCCCGGGGCCGGTTGCCCGGCCCCACCGCCTCGACATAGGCATTGCCCGCGATCAGCAGGTACGACGTCAGTGCTTCCAGGAAGGCCGTGCCTTCGTCGCGCGGGTTGGGCCGGCGCAGCAGCGTCTCGAAAGCGGGCACCACAACCTCGCGCCCCGCCCCGTCACGCGCGATCCATGGAATGGCGGCGACGCTCCGCGCGACGAGGCAGACGGCGCGATGCACGACGACATTCCGCGCGTATCCCTCGTCCGCCAGGGTCGCGTAACGCCTTGCGGTCCAGCGCGGCCCAGCTTCGTGCCAGCCGAAGAGCACGCGCCCGCGCGCCCGCACCTCCGGCACCGGCCGGACCAGACGGCGCAGGCGCGCCATCAGGCCCGGCGCCCGCGCCGGCCCGTTCTTGTCTTCCGCCATGGTTACAGTCTCCGCAGTCTCGGAACGATGGGGCGGGGCCCCGCCATCAGGTCGGTCAGGGCCCAGACCAGCGCATCCACCCGGTCGCACAGCCCTTCGGGCCCGGCGGCGGTGAAGCGGCACATCTGGTCTTCGAGCGTGTCGAGGCCGGGACGATGGAACACCCGGCCCTGTTCGTAGAGGGCGGCGATCGGCTCCGCCCGCACCGCCTTGCCGCGCGCCGCCCTGACCGCGCGATAGGCGATCGCGGGATCGAGCGTGCGAACGAGGGATTCGACGAGATCGCCGCCCTGGTTGATCTCCGCCACCAGCCGGTCGGCCTGATGGCGGCGGTAGCCGTCGATGGCACGCCGCGCCCAGCCCGTGGGCGCCAGCCGGCCCGACAGATCCTCGATCACCAGCAAGGCGCCATCCGCCCGCAGGCCGGCGACGACGATCCCGGTCTCCGCCCCCTCGTCCTCGCCCGTCGCCCCCACCGCCGGATCGACGCCGACGACGATGCGGATCAGGTCGCCGGGCGCGTCGCGCAGGCGCCCGCGCTCGATGATGTCCCTCGTCCACAAGGCACCCGGCACGTCGTCCACCAGTTCGGCGTGCAACTCCTGCCGGCCCAGCCGCGTGCCCTGATAGCGCCGCACCACTTCCGCCAGGAAGGTGGGCGCCAGATTGGCCCAATTGTCGAAGGTGGAACCGCGCGTGATGCGCACCTTCGGGTCCTGCAGCAGCCCCTTGATCAGCGGGCTCGGCTTCGGTGTCGTCGTCGCCAGGAAGCGTGGCGCGGTACCGAGGCGCAGGCCCAGCAGCAATTGATCCCAGGCATCCGCATCGCGCCATTTGCACAATTCGTCGGCCCAGGCGAGGTCGTGCTGCGGCCCGCGCAACTGCCCCGGCCGTTCCGCCGAGAAGGCGGTGGCGACGGCACCGTTCGGCCAGGTC
>JAQVKV010000501.1 GCA_028694545.1 Zavarzinia sp.
CATGGCGGCGAGATGGGCCGCCGAGACGCGGTCGCCAAGGCCGAGCCATGTTCGGAAGATCCCGGCGGTGAAAGTGTCGACCGCGAAATATTGCACCGTGCCGAAATCGCCCAGCGCTTCCATCAGAGCGAGCGAGACGCCGGTGACCACCGCCGGCCGCGCCAGTGGCAGGCCAAGGCGCCAGAACGCCCCCCAGGGCGAGCAACCGAGCGTGCGCCCGATCTCGAGCACGCAGACGGATTGTTCGAGAAAACCCGCGCGCGCCAGCAGATAGACGTAAGGATAGAGCACGAGCACCATCATGGCGATGGCGCCGGGCATGGAGCGGATGTCGGGGAACCAGTAATCCCGCACCGACCAGCCCGTCACATCGCGCAGCAGGTCCTGCACCGGCCCCGCCACGTCGAACAGCCCGGTATAGGCATAGGCAAGGACATAGGCCGGCACCGCCATGGGCAGGAACAGCGCCCATTCGAAGAGGCGCCGCCCGGGAAATTCGCACATGGTGACGAGCCAGGCGGTGCCAACACCAATCGCCGCCGTGCCGATGCCGACCCCGATCATGAGCACAAGCGTATTGACCACATAGCGCGGCAGCACCGTCTCGGACAGGTGGCGCCACGTCTCCCCCGCCGGCGCAAGCGCCGAAACCGCGACCATGAGCACCGGCAAGGCGAACAGCACGGCAAGCCCGACGGCAAGCAGGCTCCAGCCGTTCAGCCAGCGCGGTCCCATGCCGGGGACTGCCCTTCGCGCCAGACGATGTTCGGAAATGGCCACGCTGTCGGAACTTTCAGGCCCGGCGCATCGGCGCCACGGCAAATTTGAGAATGACTTTCATTATCTAGAATTACGCCGTACCAGGTTCAAGAGGATTTGTCGTCTTCCGGCGACGGGTGGTCCATGTCAAGCGCTTCCGCCTGTTCGCTCATGCCGTCGTCCCCGTCTTCGAGGGGTTCCAGCTCCTCATCCCGGCCGATGACAGGCATGGCCTGACGCGGATCGACGAGACCGGCGGCCTTCAGGTCCTCGATCCCCGGCAGGTCGCCGATCTGGGCGAGGCCGAAATGCTCGAGGAAAATGTCGGTGGTCTTGAAGGTCAGAGGCTTACCCGGTGTCTTGCGCCGGCCGGCCGGCTTCACCCAGGCGGTTTCGAGCAATACGTCGAGAGTGCCCTTGCTGACCGCGACACCGCGAATGGCCTCGATCTCCGCCCTTGTGACGGGCTGGTGATAAGCGACGATGGCCAGGGTCTCGATCGCCGCGCGGGACAGACGGCGCGTCTCCTCCGTGTCCCTGCGCAGCAGGAAGGCGAGATCGGGCGCGGTGCGGAAGGTCCAGCGCCCGGCGACCTCGATCAGATTGACGCCGCGCCCCCGGTATTCCCCCATCAACTCCTCGACCAGCGGCCGGACGGCGACGCCGGATGGCAGGCGCTCAGCCAGACTCGCTTCGTCCAGGGGTCCGGCGGCCGCGAAGATCAGTGCCTCGATGATGCGGCGGCAATGCAGTCGGTCGCCTTCGTCCATCACCGGGGCCTCGGCGATCGCATCGACCTCGGTTTCGGTTTCGGTTTCGGTTTCGGCTTCGATTTCCGGGGGCGTCTCGCTCATTCGTCGCGGGCCTTCCTGATAAAGATGGGGGCGAAGGCTTCCGACTGGCGCAACTGGATCTTGCCCTGGCGCACCAGCTCGAGACTGGCTGCAAAGGTGCCGGCCAGCGCCGAGCGTCGCCCCAGAGGATCGGTGAAGTCCTCGGGCATGAAGATTTCGAGTTGGGTCCAGTCGAGATCGACGCCCAGCATGGCCGACAGGCGGTGGATCGCCTCCTCCATGGTGAAGATCGCTGGCAGCTTCACCGTGAGATGGCCACCGGTCTTGCGCGCGGCCCAGTCCGCATAGGCCCGGATGAGATCATAGAGGCTGGTGGTCCAGGTGGACTGCCGCACCACCGTCACCCCTTCTGGCGCGCCCCGGGCAAAGACGTCCCGGCCAAGCTGGTGCCGCGACATCAGTTTCGCCGCCGCCGCGCGGATCGCCTCGAGGCGTTCGAGTTGCAGCGCCATGCGCGCCGCCAGTTCCTCACCCGAAGGCTCTTCGCCCGCCGGCGGTTCCGGCAGCATGAGGCGCGACTTCAGATAGGCGAGCCAGGCCGCCATGACGAGATAGTCGGCCGCGAGCTCGAGGCGCAGGCGCCGCGCCTCGTTCACGAAGGTCAGGTATTGATCCGCCAGCTTGAGGATCGAGATCTTCTTCAGGTCGACCTTCTGCGCCTTGGCAAGCGCCAGCAAAAGGTCGAGCGGACCTTCGAAACCCTCGACATCGACATTGAGGATCTCGCCATCCTCGCCGACCAGCGGGCGTTCCTCGGCCTCGAACGGCAGGGGGGGGCTCGGGGTATCGCTCATGCTCGAAGTCTACTGAAGCGACAGCCCCGCGAGCGAGAGCAAAAGATGCACGAAACCGTTCACCACCGGTGCGATCAGCGCGAACACCGGATTGAAGGCGATGCCGAACTGCGACGCGATCAGGGGCACCAGGAAGACGGCGCCGAAGATGATCAACATGCCGTAGCGCTCCAGCCGCGCCAGCGGCATGGCGAGGGCGCGGGGCAACAGACCGACGGCCACCCGACCTCCATCCAGCGGCGGCAGGGGGATCATGTTGAAAGTGGCGAGCACGCCATTGATCAGGATCGCGTTCACGCAATTGGTTCCGAGCCATTGCGCCGCCTGGTCCGGTAGATAGGGCACGAGATTGAGCATCAGCGCGGCGACGATCGCCATCAGCACATTGGCGCCGGGCCCCGCCGCCGCCACCAGCACCATGTCGCGGCGCGGGTTGTGCAGGTTGCGAAAGTTCACCGGTACCGGCTTCGCGTAGCCGAAGGCGAATCCCGCCGTCAGCAACAGCAGCGCGGGCAGGATGATGGTGCCCATGGGATCGATGTGGCGGATCGGATTGGCCGAGATCCGCCCCATCATGCGCGCCGTCGGATCACCCAGGCGATCGGCCATCCAGCCGTGCGCTGCCTCGTGCAGGGTGATGGCGAAGATGATCGGCAGGGCCCATACCGAGACCTGCTGCAGGAATTCGTTCATCGGGTCATTCCCTCATACCCCTGCCGCCCCGGCCAGCAACGCGTCCAGCTCGTCGCGTGCCGCATGGCGGTCGAAGGGCAGTGCCGGCGCGCGCCG
>JAQVKV010000502.1 GCA_028694545.1 Zavarzinia sp.
TACCCGTCAGGCGGCATTGTCGGCGGCCAGGCCGTCGGCCCCCGCCGCCGCCTCGCCCGATAGGCGCGACGCCCCGAGCGGTCGCGGGACACCACCGAGACTATATAAATTATTGATATTACTGGATAAAGTAGGTGGCGGAGGGGATGAGATTCGAACTCACGATACGGTTTCCCGTATACACACTTTCCAGGCGTGCGCCTTCAACCACTCGGCCACCCCTCCGCGGGCCGGGCGGTCGTGCCGGCCCGGCGAGGGCCGCAATATACCGAAGTCGGCGTGGCTTGCAACTCTCGGCGCGCGACTGGCGCGTCGGAAGCTAATCGATAGGGAAGGGGGCCCTATTCTCGCCCCATTGTTGAGATTGGCTGCACCCCTTGCCATGGTAGGGAACGGACGCGCGAGCGGGGAGGGCGATCTCGATGGTGGGGCGGTTGTTGGGTTGGGTTCTGGTCGGTCTGGCGCTGATGTGTCTGGGCGCCGATGCCATGGCCATGCTGGAGCGCGGGGAATTCGTGCTTCTTGGTCTTGGCGAACTTTGGGCCGCCCTCGACAGCAACAGCCTGACCGCCGTCGGCGACGCCGTTTCCGCCTACAGCATGCCCGAAATCTGGAACCCCGGCCTCACCACCGTGCTGAAGCTGCCCGGCGTCGTGCTGTTCGGGCTTCTCGGCATGCTGCTGCTGGTCCTGTTCAGGAAGCGCGAGCGGCGCGACCGCCTGTTCGGGTCCTGAATCTCCTCGGGTCCTGAGTCTTCAGCCCTGGAAGGCTTCTTCCGCCGCCATCTCGCCGGCGGACAATTCGATGATCTCGGCCGTGATCTCTTCCTGGCGGATGCGCCGCCGCGTCGCCTGAAGCTCGCCCAACTGACGCTCGATCTGACTGCGGGCATTGGCCATCGCCTCCATCCGCGCCTCGTTCTCGGCGGCGAAGGCGTGCAGCGCCGCGGCGCAGAGCTGGGCATGGACATAGTCGCCGGCCAGTGCCGCGAGCAGATCATCCGGCTTCATCTGAACGAGAGGGGCCGGCGCCGACGAGACCGGAAAGCGCCCGTAGTCGAAGGGCAGGAGGGTATTGCGCTGCAATTGGGTGCCGCCCCCGGGCCGCCAGATCGCGAAGACCACGTCGAGCCGCGAAACCTCGCCCGCCGCGATCGGCCCCTCCAGTGTCGAGACGATGATCTCCGCCAGTTTCGGCAGGGAGGGTGAATGGGCTGGCATGGCCTTGGTCCAGCGCGGATGAAAACCCCGTTCCCGCGCGAGCGAAATGCCCCGGCTGCCGACGAGGAAGAGATCGGCTCCCGCCGCCTCGCCCGCCACCGCCTCCAGGATCTTTTCGTTGAACGTGCCGGCAAAGCCCTGTTCGGCGCAGAAGAGCACGAGCACCGGCCGCCCCTTGGTCCGGCCCAGGGGGAGCGAGGTCCCCGCCGCCAGCGACAGCGCCCGGCCAATCGCCCCGGCGATGAGGGCGGCATGGGCATCGACGGCGGCGAGCTGGCCGCGCGCCTGCTGGGCCCTTGCGGCGGCGATGCCGCGCATGGCGTTCACCACCATGCCCAATTGCCCGATACCGTCGATCCGGGCGCCGATCTCCGCCAGACGCCCGCTCATGGCGCCTTCGGCTTCAGATGGGCGGCGAGCAGGGCGCGCAGGCGATCGCGATCGCCCTCGGCGAAATCGCCGATCTTCTCGATATGGTCGACGATCTCGGCCGCCTGGCCGTCCAGCAGGGCGCCAAGCTCGCGCCGGAAGGTGGCGACATCCTCGATCGGCACACCATCGAACAGGCCGGACTGCAGGGCGAGAATCAGCGCCACCTGCTCGGCGAGACGCAGGGGCGCGTGCTGCGGCTGGGTGAGCAGGGCACGGATGCGGGCGCCATGGTTCAACTGGTCGCGCACGCGGGGGTCCGGCATACCGCCAAAGCGGGTGAACATCTCGAGTTCGAGAAACTGCGCGTAATCGAGGCGCAGCGATTCGGCGACCTTGCGCAGCGCATGGGCCTGGGTCTTGCCCCCCACCCGGCTGACACTGGTACCGACATCCACCGCCGGCTTCTGGCCCTCGTGGAACAGACGGGCGTCGAGCACGATCTGGCCGTCGGTGATCGAGATCAGGTTGGTCGGGATATAGGCGGAGAGATTGCCCGCGTCGGTTTCCGCGATGGGCAGCGCGGTAAGCGAGCCGCCGCCCTTCGCCTTCGAGAGCTTGGACGCGCGCTCCAGCATGCGGGCATGGACATAGAAGACATCGCCCGGATAAGCCTCGCGCCCCGGGGACTGGCGCGTGAGCAGGGCGATCTCGCGGTGGCTGGCGGCATGTTTGGTGAGGTCGTCCAGCACGATCAGGGCATGCCCGCCCCGGTCGCGGAAATATTCCGCCATGGAAAGCCCGGCGAAAGGCGCGATCCACTGCATCCCCGGCGGCGAGGCCGCCTCGGCCACCACGACGATACAGCGCTCCATGTTGCCGAACTGGCGGATGGCGTCGATCGCGCGGCGCACGCTGGCGCTCTTCTGGCCGATCGCGACATAGACGCAGGTGATGTCGCTGTCGCGCTGGTTGATGATCGTATCGATGGCGATGGTGGTCTTGCCGATGGCGCGATCGCCGATGATCAATTCGCGCTGGCCCCGGCCAAGGGCGAAGAGCGTATCGACGACGAGGGTGCCGGTCTGCACCGGCTGGGTCACCAGATCGCGTTCGATGATGGCGGGGGCGGGGCGTTCGATGGGCAAGAAGTCGTCGGTCTCGATCGGGCCGCCGCCATCGATCGGCCGGCCCAGCGGATCGACCACCCGGCCGAGCAGGGCTGGGCCCACCGGTACGCGCACCACATCGCCCGTGCCGTGCAGGCGGTCGCCCGCCTCGATCCTGTCGACACCGTCGAGCAGCACGCAGCCGACGCGCCCGGGCTCCAGCACCTGGGCATAACCGAACTGGCCCTTGTCGAAGCGCAGCAATTCGTCGAGCCGGACATCGGGCAGGCCCGAGACCATGGCGATACCGTCGGCGACACTCTCCACCCGGCCGATCTGTTCCGCGCGGGGGCCGAGATCGGCGGCGGCGACCCTGGCCTTCGCCCCCGCCAGCCAGCCATCCGGCCCCGTGGTCTTGTCAGCCTCGGCGGTCATGGTGCAACTCCTCACCGACACGGGCGAGATCCGCCCGCCAATTGTTGCCGACCACG
>JAQVKV010000503.1 GCA_028694545.1 Zavarzinia sp.
GGCGACCGACGAAGGCGCTGTCTTCGACAAGGAGATCGTGCTCGCCGCCGCCGACATCGTGCCGCAGGTGACCTGGGGCACCAGCCCCGAGGACGTGCTGCCGATCACCGCGACCGTGCCGAACCCCGCCGATGTCGCGGACGATGGCAAGCTGGTCGCGATCGAGCGTTCGCTGGCCTATATGGGCCTGACGCCGGGCACGCCGCTCGAAGAGGTGAAGATCGACCGGGTCTTCATCGGTTCCTGCACCAATGGTCGCATCGAGGACCTGCGCGCGGCCGCCGCCGTCGCCAAGGGCCGCAAGGTCGCCGCCCATGTCGGCGCCATGGTCGTCCCCGGTTCCGGCCTCGTGAAGGAACAGGCTGAAGCGGAAGGTCTCGACAAGATCTTCGTCGAAGCCGGCTTTGAATGGCGCGAGCCCGGCTGTTCCATGTGCCTTGCCATGAATGCCGACCGGCTGGAGCCGGGCGAACGCTGCGCCTCGACCTCGAACCGCAACTTCGAGGGCCGTCAGGGTCGCGGTGGCCGCACCCATCTGGTCAGCCCGGCCATGGCGGTCGCCGCCGCGGTCACCGGCCATCTGGCCGACATCCGCAAGCTTTGACGGAGAAGCCCGGAGAAAATCAAACCTGTCCGCCGGCCATGAGTTTCAGCCTCACGCCATTGTTGTAGGCCGAAATCATGCCGGGTATGAGAAAGGCGTCGATCAGTACCCAAATGCCGACGACGGCCAGCAGAGCCAATCCCACGCCGACGAAGCTCAACACGGCTCCCAGGACGGTGAGAACGAGTTGAGTGACGGCGAGGCCGACGCTGCCGAGATAGAAGCGATGGCCGCCGAAGCCGCCAAGGAAGAACCACAGGAGGTAGGCGACCCCCACGCTCTTCTTGTTGGCGTCATAGGCCATCATCATGGAGGCATTGCTGAATTGGTCGCTGGGCATCGCGGTCTCCGGACGGGATCTGGGTGCCATCGAGAGTAGTATTGGAGAACCTTGCCTGCAATCCTGAGATTCACGACAGGAAATGCAGCAGGGTCGAATTGCAATTGCCCGGACGGGCGGGAGCCACTGAATGGAACCCTTCAAGAAACTGACCGGCGTCGCCGCCCCCCTGCCGCTGATCAATATCGACACCGATATGATCATCCCGAAGCAGTTCCTGAAGACGATCAAGCGCACTGGCCTTGGCGTGAACCTTTTCGCCGAGATGCGCTATGACGACGAAGGCAAGGAAAACC
Source organism: Zavarzinia sp. (assembly GCA_028694545.1). Taxonomy (GTDB): domain Bacteria; phylum Pseudomonadota; class Alphaproteobacteria; order Zavarziniales; family Zavarziniaceae; genus Zavarzinia. The sequence goes on from JAQVKV010000503.1 coordinate 1,241, forward strand.
CGGATTTCGTGCTGAACCAGCCCGCGTGGCGCAAGGCGCAGATCCTCGTCGCCGGCGCCAACTTCGGCTGCGGTTCGAGCCGCGAACACGCGCCCTGGGCGATCCTCGATTTCGGCATCCGCTGCGTCATCGCGCCGAGCTTCGCCGACATCTTCTACAACAACTGCTTCAAGAACGGCATCCTGCCGATCATCCTGCCGCAGGAGCAGGTCGACCTGCTGATGGACGACGCCCGTCGCGGCGCCAACGCCATCATCACCGTCGATCTCGAGAACCAGGAGATCACGGGGCCCGACGGCGGCAAGATCAAGTTCGACGTCGATCCGTTCCGCAAGCATTGCCTGATCAACGGCCTGGACGACATCGGCCTCACCCTCGTGAAGAAGCCGAAGATCGATACCTTCGAGGACCGGCAGAAACTGTCCGAGCCCTGGCTCTACGTCTGACCACACCGTCGCCCCGGCGAAAGCCGGGGCCTTTCGACGAACGGAAGCCGATGCTTCCGCGGATAGAGATCCCGGCTTTCGCCGGGATGACGCCTTCATAGAGATTTGAGGATTTCATCATGGCCACCACGGGCAAGCTCCTGATCCTGCCGGGCGACGGCATCGGCCCCGAAGTGATGCGCGAGGTTCGCCGCGTCATCGACTGGCTGGCGAAGAAGCGCGGCATCACCTTCGAGATCGAGGAAGCGCTGGTCGGCGGTGCCGCGATCGACGATTGCGGCAAGCCCATCACCGACGAGACCATGAAGCTCGCCCTTGAGGCGGACGCGGTGCTGCTCGCCGCCGTGGGTGGCCCGAAGTGGGACAACCTGCCCTTCGAGGTGAAGCCGGAGCGCGGCTTGCTGCGCCTGCGGAAGGATCTTGGCCTGTTCGCCAACCTCCGCCCGGCCATGTGCTTCGACGCCCTGGTCGACGCCTCGACCCTGAAGCCCGAGATCGTGCGCGGCCTCGACATCATGATCGTGCGCGAACTGACGGGTGGCATCTACTTCGGCCAGCCGCGCGGCATCGAGACCCTGCCCGACGGCACGCGCCGGGGCGTGAATACCCAGGTCTACACGACCGAGGAAATCCGCCGCGTCGCCCGGGTCGCCTTCGATATCGCGACCAAGCGGAACAACAAGGTCACGTCGTCCGAGAAGGCCAACGTGATGGAATCGGGGATCCTGTGGCGCGAGGAAGTGACCTTCGTTCATGACCACGAATTCCCGAACGTCGAACTTTCCCACATGTATGCCGACAATTGCGCCATGCAGCTCGTGCGCAATCCGAAGCAGTTCGACGTCATCGTGACCGACAATCTCTTCGGTGATCTGCTGTCGGACGCGGCCGCCATGCTCACCGGCTCGCTCGGCATGCTGCCGTCGGCCTCGCTTGGTGCCGCGGACGAGAACGGCAAGCGCAAGGCGATGTACGAGCCGGTCCATGGTTCGGCCCCGGATATCGCGGGCAAGGATCTGGCCAACCCGATCGCCACCCTGCTCTCCTTCGCGATGGCCCTGCGCTATTCCTTCGATCTCGGCACGGAAGCCGACCTGCTGGAGAAGGCGGTCGAGAACGTGCTGGCCGGGGGCCTGCGCACCGGCGACATCATGCAGCCGGGCATGGCCAAGGTCTCGACCGGGGTCATGGGTGAATCGATCGTGCGGGCCCTCGACAAGCTCGCCTGATCCACCCCCCCTAGGGGGAGGCCGAATGCAGGAAGCCCCGGACGGTTTTACCGTCCGGGGCTTTTTCATGCGCTGCCCGGGTCTCGCGCGGTGGGGGGCCCCGACGGGGGATGTCGGGGCCCCAGGCTACCTGGATCGGTGGAGAGGTCAGGCAGCCTTTACCGTGACCAGGAACTGGTCCACCTCGCGCCGCAGTCGTTCCGCCTGGTGCGAGAGGTCGCCGGCGGAGGCGAGGACCTGAGCCGAGGCCGAACCCGCCTCGGTGGCCAC
>JAQVKV010000504.1 GCA_028694545.1 Zavarzinia sp.
GCCCGGCATCTGCGCCTATCTGCGCGACAAGGGCTGGCCGGCGGAACGCGTGCACCATGTGGCCAATTTCGTCGGCCCGCCCCGGGGCCCGGCCGTCGATCGCGCCGCGATCGGCACCCCCGGCACGGCGACCCTGATGGTGGCGCTGGGGCGTCTGCACCGGAACAAGGCGTTCGATACGCTGCTGCGGGCGCTGGCGCTGGTGCCGGGCGTTCATCTCTGGCTTGCCGGATCGGGTCCCGAAGAGGGGGCGCTGAAGGCGCTGGCCGAAGAGCTCAAGCTGATGGACCGGGTGCGGTTCCTCGGCTGGCGCGAGGATTCGGCGGAATTGATCGCCGCCGCCGACATCTTCTGCTGCCCGTCCCGGCACGAACCCTTCGGCAATGTGATCGCGGAAGCCTGGGCCGCTGGGCGTCCGGTGATCGCCGCCGCCGCCTCCGGCCCGAAGCTCATGGTCCGGCAGGAAGAGGATGGGCTGCTGGTGCCGGTGGACGACGTGCCGGCGCTGGCGACCGCGATTGCGAGGCTCGACGCCGACCGCCTGCTGGCCGCGCGTCTGGCGGCGGCGGGGCGCGTGCGCTACGAGGCCGAATTTTCCGAGCCTTCGGTGGTGCGCCAATGGCTCGATTTCTTCACCCGTATCTCCGGAAAAGAGGCAGCGCCATGTGCGGCATCGCCGGACTGATGACGATCGACGGCACGGCGCCGGACGCGGCCGTGCTCGACAGGCTGGATGCCGCCCAAGCCCATCGCGGGCCCGACGGTATGGGGCGTCATGTGGCGGGCGATACCGCGCTCCTGCAGCAGCGCCTCGCCATCATCGACCTTGCCACCGGGGACCAGCCCTTCGTGCGCCCGAACGGGCTCTCTCTCGTCGGCAATGGCGAGATCTACAATTACCGCGAACTGAAGCGCGACATGCGCGCCTTCGCCTATGTCTCGCAATCCGACTGCGAAGTGCCGATTCCGCTTTACGAGGACCATGGCCTCGGCTTCCAGGCGCCCCTGCGCGGCATGTATGCGCTGGCCATCCATGATGTGCCCGCCGCCCGCCTCGTGCTGGCGCGGGACCGTTTCGGCATCAAGCCGCTCTATGTCGCCGAGACGGAACGGGGGCTCGTCTTCGCGTCCGAGCCACAGGCGATCATCGCCTCGGGGCTGATCGCGCCGCGCCTGCGGGCGGAAGCGGTCGAGGAACTCCTGCAGTTGCAGTTCCAGATCGGCGCCACCACGCCCTTCGAGGGCATTCGCCGCCTGCTGCCGGGCGAGCAGGTGGTGGTGGAGCATGGGCGGATCACCGCCAGCCGGCGATTGACCGCGCTCGAACCCGGTCCCGAGATCCGGCGCGAGGATGAAGCGCTCGCCGCCTTCGATGCCGCCTTCGCCGACAGCATCGATGTTCACCGCCGCTCGGACGTGCCCTATGGCATGTTCCTGTCGGGTGGGATCGACAGCAGCGCTGTCCTCGCCATGATGACGCGCCAGATGGATCGCCCGGTCGAAGCCTTCACCGCCTGGTTCCCGGGCACGGCGGCGGCGGACGAGCGCGAACAGGCGAAGGCGGTCGCGACCTGGGCCGGGGCGCGCCACCACGAGGTCGAATTCACCGAAGGTGATTTCCTCACCCTGCTGCCGAAGGTCGCCGCCGCGCTGGACGATCCGGCGGCGGATTACGCGGCCCTGCCCACCTTCAAGCTGGCGGCGGCGGCGCGTGGCGCCGGGATCAAGGTGGTGCTGTCGGGCGAGGGCGGGGACGAACTCTTCGGCGGTTACGGCCGCTACCGCCGCCTGCTGCGCCCGCGTATCTTCGGCGGCCGGGCCATGCGCGCCAAGGGGCCCTTCGACGCCCTGCCCGGCGTATTGCGCCTGGGCGGCGACGGCTGGCGCCGGCGTTACGAGGCGGTGTCGGACGACGTGCGGCCGCTGGCGGGCGGTGACCGGTTGCGGCATGCCCAGGCGATCGACTGCGCCGACTGGCTGCCCAACGACCTGCTGATCAAGCTGGACCGCTGCCTGATGCATCACGGCGTCGAGGGGCGCACGCCCATGCTCGATCCCGCCGTCGCGGCCGTCGCCTGGCGCCTGTCGTCGGGGCTGAAGATCCGGGGCCGCATGGGCAAATATCTGCTGCGCCGCTGGGTCGAGCAGAATGTTCCCGCCGCCCGGCCCTTCGCGAAGAAGCAGGGTTTCACCGTGCCGGTGGAAGCCTGGATCGCCGGCCATGGCGCCCGCCTCGCCCCCTTGCTGGCGCAGGATCCGGGGATTACGGAAGTGGCGGACCCGGCCAAGGTCGCGGCCCTGTTCCGTGACGGCGCGAAGGAACACGGCACGGCGCGCTGGCGCCTTCTGTTCTTCGCTCTCTGGTATCGCCGGCATATGCTGGGGCAGATGCCGGACGGCGATATTTTCGACTGTCTTTCCGCAGGCTGAGGACCCGACATGACCCGCAGTTTCGATCTCGTCGTTTCCGGCGGCACCCTCGTCAACCAGAACGGCCGGGGCACCGGCGACGTCGGCGTGATCGGCGGGCGCATCGCCGCCATCGGCGATCTGTCGCGGGCGGACGCAGGGACACGATTCGACGCGACCGGGCTTCACGTGTTGCCCGGCGTGATCGATAGCCAGGTCCATTTCCGCGAACCCGGCCTCGAACACAAGGAAGATCTTGCCAGCGGCTCGCTCGCCGCCGTGAAGGGCGGGGTCACCGCCGTCTTCGAGATGCCGAACACCAAGCCCTCGACCACGACGCCGGACGAGCTGGACGAGAAGCTGCGCCGGGCCGCCGGCCGCATGTTCTGCGACCACGCCTTCTACGCCGGGGCGACCGAGGACAATATGGGCGCGCTGGCCGCCATGGAGGCGATGGCGGGCTGTGCCGGCATCAAGGTGTTCATGGGGGCGTCCACCGGCTCCCTCCTCGTCGCCGAGGACGCGGCGCTGGAAAAGGTGCTGACCACCGGCCGGCGCCGCATCGCCATCCATGCCGAGGACGAATACCGTCTGAAGGAGCGCCGCCATATCGCCGACAGCGGTGATGTCGCCGACCATTGCAACTGGCGCGATCCCGTCTCCGCCATGATGGCGACGAAACGTGCCGTCGCCATCGCGCGCAAGCACGGCCGGCGCATCCACATCCTTCATGTGACGACGAAGGAGGAGATGGAATTCCTGGCCGGTCACAAGG
>JAQVKV010000505.1 GCA_028694545.1 Zavarzinia sp.
CCGCACTTCCCAGCCGCCGTCGGGGCCGAGATTGAGCCCGACCCCGCGCTGGGCGAGCGCCGCGCGCAGGGTGGAAGGATCGCCCTGATAGTCGATGGTGATCGCCGCTTCCCCCACGATCAGCCGACGCACCATCACCCGGCGCACGCCCGGCACGCCCTCCAGCGTCTGCTTCAGGTCGCGCCAACCACGCAGGCCCTCGAAGAAGGCCCGGGCGTCAAGGGTCGCGGGCGGGCCCGCCGGCACTTCGTTCAGGCTGCGAAAACGGGCCTGGATGGCGGCCGCGGTTGCCGCCACCGCCTCGTCATAGGCGCCGGGAGCGAAATGGCCGTCGTAGAACGGCGCCTGCCCCGGGTCGGCGGCCGAGACCGAAAGCCCGGCCGCTGTCACCATGGCGGTCACCAGCAAGGCGCCGCCGGCATCGTAATGCTGGGCGATCAGGGCCAGGCCGCCGGGATCGCCGGCCTGCGCCATCTGCGGCGTCAGGGCCTGCAGGTCCTGCAGGTCGCCGACCGGCACGACGAGGCGCTGCGGGTCGGTCTGACCGTCGCGCCGCCCCCAGGCGTCGCGCCAGGGGCTGTCGCCGTCGAAGAGCACGAGGGAACCATCCGTATTCACCAGCAACGGCACGACGGCCAGCGGCCGCGCCGCCTGCTCGACGAATCCGACGCCGGCACCGGCCAGCAGTTCGTCCACCGCGTCCTTGCGGAATTCGACCGAGATCAGCGCCGTATAGGTGGTGGCCGAAGTCTTTTCCTGCCGCACCTCGAAACCGAGCATGGTCTTGAACACGAGATCGTCGGTTACCGGCGGCAGGCTGGCTTCCGTTCCGGGCGTCGCCAGGCGCTTCAGAAGGATGTCCAGCGCGTCGCGCTGAGCCTTGGTCAGGGCGGCGTCTCGCGCGGCCAGCGGGCTCCCGGCACTCGCCTGCGCGGGGACGTCCTCGACCGTATAGGTTTCCGCATGAGCCGCCGTACCGGCCGCGAGCGTGAGCGCGACGAACAGCAGGAAGCGGTGCAACAGGCGGGTCATGAGCATGGTCGATCCAGCATTGTAGGCTTTCCGGCGACTATAGCCGCAAGGACGCCCCCGACAACACAAAGGGCGACGGAAATCAGAGCAGCGCCGCCACCTCGGCCTTCAGCACGGGCAGGATCTCGGCCTCGAACCAGGGATTCTTGCGCAGCCACAGATTGTTGCGCGGCGAAGGATGCGGCAGGGGCAGGACGCCCGGCATGTAATCCCGGAAGCGGCGCACGGTCTCGGTCAGGGTGCGCCCTTCCCGTCCCGCCAGATGCCACCCCTGCGCATAAGCGCCAACCGCCAGCACGAGGCGGACCTCGGGCAGGGCCGCCATCAGGGCCGGGCGCCACTGGGGCGCGCATTCCGGGCGCGGCGGCAGGTCGCCCTGCTTCGGCAGCGTGCCCGGATAGCAGAACCCCATGGGCAGGATGGCGATTCGGGTCTCGTCGTAGAAAGTCTCGCGGTCGATGCCCATCCAGTCGCGCAGACGGTCGCCGGAAGGATCGTTGAAGGGAATGCCGGTCTCGTGCACGCGCCGCCCGGGCGCTTGCCCGGCAATGAGGAGACGCGCCCCCGGCCGGCCGCGCACCACCGGGCGCGGCCCCGCCTGCAGGTGTTCGACGCAGAGCCGGCATGCCCTGATCGAGGCCAGCAGTTCGTCGAAGTCAGCTTTCACTTCCATTTCGCGGCCCGGCCTTGAGAATGGTGGGGTTTTGAGTATGGTCCCGGCATTCGGGCCCAATATTCACCCGGGCACAACATTTCGGACCTTCGGGCCCCTTCCATCGGGAAAGTCATGACCAGCGGTTATACCTATCGCGGCGCGGGCGTCGACATCGAAGCGGGCGATGCCCTCGTTGAGGCGATCAAGCCGGCGGCGAAGGCCACCATGCGTCCGGGCGTCATGGGCGGGCTCGGCGGCTTCGGCGCGCTCTTCGACCTCAGGGCGGCGGGCTACAACGATCCCCTGCTCGTTTCCTCGACCGACGGCGTCGGCACCAAGCTGAAGATCGCCATCGCGGCCGGCATCCATGACACCGTCGGCCAGGATCTGGTCGCCATGTGCGTGAACGACCTCGTCGTCCAGGGCGCGGAACCCCTGTTCTTCCTCGATTATTTCGCCTCGTCCCGGCTGCGGGTCACCGCCGCCGCCTCGGTGATCGAGGGCATCGCCAAGGGTTGCGAGATGGCGGGCTGCGCCCTCATCGGCGGCGAGACGGCGGAAATGCCGGGCCTCTACGCGGATGGCGACTACGACCTTGCCGGTTTCGTCGTCGGCGCGGTGGAACGCGACGCCCTGCTGACCGGGGCGGACGTGGCGCCGGGCGACCTTTTGATCGGCATCGCCTCCAGCGGCATCCATTCCAACGGCTTCTCCCTGGTCCGCCGCATCGTCGAGGGCGAGGGTTTCGCCTATGACGGGCCGAGCCCGGTGGAAGACGGCCGCAGCCTGGCCCAGACCCTGCTGACGCCGACGAAGATCTATGTGAAGGGCCCGCTGGCCGCCCATCGCCAGGGTCTGGTCAAGGCTTTCGCCCATATCACCGGCAGCGGCATCGTCGGCAACCTGCCCCGCGTGCTGCCCGAAGGCACGGCGGCGGAAGTGGACGCCGGCTGCTGGCGCTGGCCCGCGATCTTCGACTGGCTGCAGAAGACCGGCAGCCTGACCGTGAACGAGATGGCCAATACCTTCAACTGCGGCCTCGGCATGATCGCCGTCGTCGCGCGCGAGAAGGCGCCGGAAGCGATGACGGTGCTGGCGGAAGCCGGCGAGATGGTCGGTGTCGTCGGCCGCATCGTCGAGCGCAAGGCGGAGGCGCCACAGACCACGGTCATCGGCCCGGCCGGATCGTGGGGTCAGGACAAGCTCTGGGTGGCGCAGTGACGCCCGAAAACAGCGGGGCGCGCCGGCGCGCCGCGATCCTGATCTCGGGGCGCGGTTCCAACATGGCGGCGCTGCTGGACGCGGCCGCCGATCCCGCCTTCCCGGCGGAAATCGTCCTCGTGCTGTCCAACCGGCCGGGCGCCGGCGGCCTTGCCCGGGCCGAGCAGGCGGGCGTGCCGACGCTCGTCATCGATCACAAGCAGTTCGACGGCCGCCCGGCCTTCGACGCGGCACTCGACGCGGCACTGGAAGC
>JAQVKV010000506.1 GCA_028694545.1 Zavarzinia sp.
GACGGTCACCAGCCGCTGGCCGACCGGCATCCGCTCGGGCGCCGAATTCTCGATCCCCACCATGAAATAAGCGCGAAAGCGGAGGAGAAAACGGCCGGGACCCGCAAGGGCCCGGCCGTTTTTTGTTTTGGGGGGCGCTCCTGTACCCTCGCCCCCTGACGGGGGAGAGGGCTGGGTGAGGGGGCGCCGGACCCGGGTGTGATCCGTCAGACCCGGGCTTCACCCCTCACCCCCGCCCTCTCCCCGCAAGCGGGGCGAGGGGGCTCACCCGGCGCGGCATCAGCGTTGGTCAGCGCCGTTCCTTGTGCCAGCCTTGCTTGAACATGCAGTCGTCGATCACGGCCTGGCGGGCGTCGGTGTTGGCGTCGCGGGTGGCCCAGCGGTCGGGGATCCAGTAGCCGCCCGAGGAGGTGCAGCCGACGAGGCGGCCGTTCTTGTCGTAGTGGCAGTCGAGGTCCGGCGGTTCCCAATGGGCGGGTTCGGCCAGATAGCGCTGCATCAGCGGGGGATAGCGGTCGTAGCCCGCGACTTCGCAGGCGGCGAGGTCGCGGTCTCGGTCGGTGTCGGTGGCGCCGGGCTTTTCCCAGGTGGTGCAAGCGGCCAGCGCCAGCACGGCCGAAAGGGCGAACAGCAGGCGCTTGGACATGGTTCCTTCTCCTCGTTCCGCCGGCCCCTCGCCGGCATACCCCTGCATAATGCCGGAGGGCGGGCCGGGTTGCCTGCAAGCGGGGGATCTGTGCGCGCCGTCACCGCCGGGGCGGGGGCATGCCCAAATCGATGAACTACAGCTCTGTTGCGTGAGATAGCCTGTGCGCCGTAATGCGTCGGAGTATCCTATGAGCGGGCTTTATCTCGAAGACATCAAGGTGGGCGACAGTTGGCAGGGGCCGCCCTTTCTCATGACCGGGGCGGAGATCGTCGCCTTCGCGTCGGCATTCGATCCCCAACCCATGCATTGCGATCCGGTCGCCGCCGGACAGGGGCGCTTCGGCGGCATCATCGCCAGCGGCTGGCACCTGCTGGCCCGGGTGATGCGGGAATATGTCGATCTTTCGCCCTTCGGCGATACGCCGATGCTAGGCATGCGGGTGGACGACCTGTGCTGGCACAAGCCGGTCCGTCCGGGTGATACGATCCACGTCCGGCGCGAGATCATCGAGGTGAAGCGGTCGCGCTCCAAGCCCGACCGGGGCACCATCCTGACCCTGACCACGGTCAGCAATCAGGATGGCGTCGTCGTGATGAGCTTCAAGAACCTGGTGCAGATGCCGGCACGGGAAAGCGTGCCGGCCTGATTCCCTTTCGTTGGCGGCGCGGTCAGGCGACCGCGCGCACCATGACGTCGGACAGGCGGCGTGCGAAGGCGGCCGGGTCGGTCGGACCTTCGCCTTCGAGGATGAGGGCCTGATCGAGCAGGAGGTGGGCGGCATCGGACAGGGCGTCGGCGGCACCCTCGCCCTCGGCCCGCGCGGCCAGGGCCTTGACGAGCGGGTGGCGCGGGTTGATTTCGAGGATGCGGGCCGTAACGCCCGCCGCCTCCGGCCCCTTGGCCGCGCGCAGCAGGCGGGCGAGATGGATGTCCATGTCGCCGGCATCCGCGACCAGGCAGACCGGGCTGTCGGTCAGGCGCTTCGAGACGCGGACGTCCTTCACGGCATCGCCCAGCGCCAGCCTGGCGGCGGCGATCAGTCTGTCGAGGGCGGCTTCGGGGGCGTCCTCGCCCTTGTTCTCGTCCTCGCCCTCGGCGGCCGGAATCGCGGAGAGGTCGATGTCGCCGCGCGTCACCGACTGGAAGGGCTTGCCGTCGAAATCGAGGCCGGCGCCGGTCCAGAAATCGTCGATCGGGTCGGACAGCAGCAGGACCTCGACGTCGCGCGCCTTGAAGGCTTCTAGCTGGGGCGAGCCGGCGACATGGGCGGCGTCACCGGTGATGAAATAGACCGCCGTCTGGTTCGGCCGCATGCGCGCGGCATAATCGGCGAGGCTGATCCATTCGCCGCCCGACCTGGTCGACTTGAAGCGGGCGAGCTTCAGCACCTGTTCCCGGCGCTCGAAATCCTCGTAGAGGCCTTCCTTGAGCACGGCGCCGAAAGTTTCCCAGAAGGCGGTATAGGCCGCCACGTCGTCCGCGCGCTTTTCGAGTTCGGACAGGACCTTTTTCACGAGGCCGGCGCGGATCTTGGCGGTCAGCGGGCTTTCCTGCAGCATTTCGCGCGAAATGTTCAGGGGTAGGTCGGCCGAATCGACGATGCCGCGCACGAAGCGCAGATAGCCGGGCAGCAGGCTTTCGCAATCGTCGGTGATGAAGACGCGGCGGACATAGAGCTTCAGCCGGCTCTCGCGCTTGGGGTCGAACAGGTCGAAGGGCCGGCTGGCGGGGACGAACAGCAGGCTGGTGTATTCGATCGTGCCTTCGGCCTTCCAGTGGATGGTGGCCCAGGGCTCGTCCGTGGCATGGCCGACGTGGCGGTAGAATTCCGTATATTGCTCGGCCGTGATGTCCGATTTCGGGCGGGTCCACAGGGCGGAGGCGCTGTTCAGGGTCTCGTCTTCCGCCTGTTCCTCGCCAGCACCCGCCTTCAGGATGACGGGCAGGGCGATATGGTCGGAATAGGTCTTCACGATCCGCTTCAGGCGCCAGGCGTCGAGGAATTCGTCCTCGCCCTCGCGCAGGTGCAGGGTGATCGTGGTGCCGCGCGTCGCGCGTTCCGCCGGGCCGATGCTGTAGGTGCCGGCGCCGTCCGAATCCCAGGCATGGGCCTGTGCCTCGCCCGCGCGGCGCGAGACGACATGGACCCGGTCCGCCACCATGAAGACCGAATAGAAGCCGACGCCGAAACGCCCAATCAGGGACATGTCCTTCGATTCGTCGCCCGAAAGCTGCTCGACGAAGGCCGATGTGCCGGAGCGGGCGATGGTGCCGAGGTTGGCGACCAGCTCGTCCTTCGACATGCCGATGCCGTTGTCGGCGATGGTGAGCGTGCGGGCCTCGCGGTCGAGAGCGATTTCCACGCGGAAGCCGCCCGGATCATCGGCGGTGAGGGCGGGTTCGGTCAGGGCTTCGTAGCGCAGCTTGTCGCAGGCGTCGGACGCGTTGGAAATCAGCTCGCGCAGGAAGATTTCCTTCTCGGAATAGACCGAATGCACCATCAGGTGCAGAAGGCGCGCCACCTCCG
>JAQVKV010000507.1 GCA_028694545.1 Zavarzinia sp.
GGATTTCCTGCTCCTCCACGACCTCGTTGGTCGCGGCGGTGACGCCGATCGAGCCGGCGGCCAGGCGGATGTGCATGCCCTCCAGCGTATTCTCGGGCTTCGCGCGGAAATCCTTCACCGCCTGGACCACCTGCTTGATGGTGATCGCCTTGCTGTCCTTGGTGAAGATCAGCAGGGGCAGCACGGTGCAGGTGGTGTTCAGCGTCATGGTCGAAGTCGGGATGGGACCGACCGCCTGGGCGAGAACCGCCGTGTTACGCGGCAGGAAGTACCACTTCAGGTTTCCTTCGCGCCACATGGAGCCGACCATCTTGGCCAGCAGCGGCAGACCGATGGTGGACTGCACGCCCGGAACGTTCGCCATCTCCCACTGGAAGCGGTCAAGGACGGCCATGTACTTGTGGTCGACGCAGGCGCCTTCCGGCGTCTCGACGATAACGGTCAGGATGTTCACGCCGATGTCGTAATTCTTCACGACATAGCGCGTGTCCTGATTGTAACGGCTGTCCGGACGAAGCTCGGCGGCACCCTCGTGGACGTCGCCGATCTGCAGGCCCTTGGAGATCTGCACGCCGACGACCGCGAGGACGGCGCAGGAGATGACCATGATCCACGCGTTGCGCGGCTTGGCGATGCGCGCGACATAGGGCCAGACCCGCTCGCGCTTCTCCATCTGCTTCTTGACCCGGCGGGCATAATCGCCGGTCGGCGCGATATAGGAGGCCAGCAACGGCAGCATGATCAGGTTCGAGACGATCTTCAGCCCGATACCGATCGAGGCGGTGATCGACAGTTCGCGGATCATGCCGATCGGGATCAGGTAGAGGGTCGCGAAACCGGCAAGACAGGTGAAGAGAGCGATCGAGCCCGGCATCAGCAGGAAGCTGAAGGTATCGCGCGCGGCCTGCATCTTGGTCTTGCCGTTGGCGATCTCGGCCGAGACCATGTTGATCTGCTGCACGCCATGCGACACGCCGATGGCGAAGACGAGGAACGGCACCAGCACGGCCAGCGGATCAAGGCCAAAGCCAAGCAGGTCGAGAATGCCGAACTGCCACACCAGCGAGCACAGCGAGGCCGACAGGGTGACGAAGGTCAGCAGCCACGACCGGCAGTACAGCCACAGCATCATGACCGTCAGCAGGAACGCGACGCCCATGAAGATGACGACGCTTTCGGCGCCGGTCTTGATGTCGCCCATGATCTTGGCGAAGCCGATAACCTTCACCGAGATGCCGTCCTTCTCGTACTTCTGGCGGAAGGCTTCGAGATCGTCGGCGACGCGGAAATAGTCGAGGCGCTGGCGGGTGTCGGGGTCGATGTCCTGCAGCTCGGCCGAGATCATCGAGGATTCGAAATTGTTCGCCACCATGCGACCGACGATGCCGGCCTTCAGCACGTTGGCGCGCACGACGTTCATGGATTCCGCGTCACCCGAAAACTCCGCCGGCATGACGTCGCCACCGGCGATGCCCTCCTCGGTGATTTCGAGGTAGCGGGTGTTCGGCGTCCACAGTGACGCCAGCGTCGGGCGCGAGACACCACGGATGAAGAAGATGTCGTCCGTCGCCTCACGCAGGATCTTCAGGTATTCCGGCGTGAAGATCGTCTTGTCCTTCTCGTTCTCGAGAACGACGACGATACGGTTCGCGCCGGCGAAATCATCCTGATACTTCAGAAAGGTCTCGATGTACTCGTGACCGATCGGGAGCATCTTCTCGAATCCGGTGTCCATATGGAGGTGGGAGGCGAAATAGCCCATCACCACCGTGAGCACGGCCAGCATACCCAGGATGAATGCCCGGAACTTGAACAGAAAATTCTCAATATGCCGAAGCATCGAGTCTCCCCTTCCCCGCCGGTCATTGAACGACCGATCCGTTTGCGCCGGGCGGCGCGGCCCGGTCGTCGTCTTGGCGATATGCATTGTGCACGGGGGCGCAACTCCCCGAAGTCTCTCGCTATTATGCCGCTCCAATCCCCGCGTCAACGATCTTGACGAGCGTTATAGCAAGCATCCCCTGCCTTTTCCGGGGCAAGGCCCGATAAAGCCACGAATTGGCGTCATTCCGGCAGTTGGCTGGCAATGAATGAGACCATCGCCGCTCGCGTCTCGCCCGGTGTCAGGCCCTGAACCCGGCGCAACCCGTACCAGCCGTGGAACCCGACGACGGCAGCCAGCCGGGCCACGATCGCCATGCGCTTCGGCTTGCGCAGACGGATCAGCTCGGGCTTGAGCGCCACCTCGATCTGGACTCGCAGGATATATTCGACCCGGTGGAACGTATCGCGCAACGTGTCGGACAGGGGCGCCGCGATCTGCCCCGCCCAATAGACGTTACCCGCCTTCTCGAACAGCTCTACGCGTTGGCGAGCCAGCGCGTTGATCCGTGCCGGCAGCGCCAGATGATCGGAAATCGGCTGGACCAGCGGCGCGAACTGGTTGACGCCGTGGGCGACGGCGGCCGTGAACAGGGTCTCGAGATCGGGGAAATGCTGGAAGATCGAGCGCGTGGACACGCCCGAGCGTTCGGCGATCACCTTGGCGGGCGGCTTGAACTCACCTTCCTCGAGCAACCCGATCAAAGCCTCGATCACGGCGGCGCGGGTGCGCTGGGAGCGGGCCAACCGGCCATCCAGCTTCGGGATCTTGCCGTGCCCGTCCCCGGGTGGCGTCAGTGACTGCTGCCAGTCGTCCTCGGGCTCCTGCCCCCAGGGAAAAACGGCGGCACGGTCGGACATCGTCTTGCTCAAAGGCACCTACTCCGGACTCGAACGCGATCGATCGGACCACCCTCTAGAAGACACTGCACGGTCTTCCCATGGTGTCGACGGCGATCCCGTCCAGATAATATTGCCCCGAGCACTCGCCGCCGAGACGGATCTTAGTCGCACTCTCGCCCCGGCGGGGCCGGGTCGCCGGGGTCGCGGCCGGGGTCGGCGCGCGGCTGGCGGATGCTGTAAGGGGCGGCGGCGGTGGCGGTCCACCGGTTGTCGCCGGACGGGCAGGCCGCGCCGGACGCGACGGCACGGCGGCAGGCGCGGCCGCCTCCCGTCCGGGCGCATGGGGATGATCGGGATCGGCCCAGCGGCTGCGCAGGGTCTCCCCCGGTAGCAACATATCCTGCGGCTTCTTCGGCGTCGGGCGCGTCTCGACCGATCGCGTCTCGAG
>JAQVKV010000508.1 GCA_028694545.1 Zavarzinia sp.
ACATGGCGGCGATCCGGCGGGACCTAGTCGGCGGCGGGCAGCTTCTGTTCGGGCTGCAGCATGAGGCGCTCCACCCTTCCGCCCTGGATCAGATGGACGTCGAGGATTTCGTCGATGTCGTCATGGGTGCGCGGGGCATACCAGATGCCTTCCGGATAGATGACGAGAACCGGCCCCAGCTCGCAGCGGTCGAGGCAGCCGGACTGGTTGACGCGGATGCCCGGAATGCCGAGTTCGTCGGCCCGCGCCTTCATGTAGTTACGTAAAGGAATGGCGCCCCGGGCTTTGCAGGAACCGCGCGGATGGTTCTCGGGTCGTTCATTCACGCAGGCAAAGACATGGACATCGAAATAGGGTGCCGGATCGCCCGGCAGGGCGCGGCGGTTACGCGGTTCACTCACTTGCTCTCTTCCTTGGTATCCGTCTTGCGCTTGGCCCTTCCGCCCACCGAACTGGCGGCCGACCACAGGAAATCCTGCAACTTCTCGAAGCCCTGAAGCCCGCCCTGGATGCCCATGGGCACCCATTGCTTCAGGATGGTCTCGGGATCGATGACGTTCAGATATTGCATCGCCTTGCCTTCGAGTTCGGCGAGGATGCGCTGCTGCATCGGCTCGAGGTCCGGCAGGCCGAGGACGCGACGGGCTTCTTCGGGGGTAATGTCGAATTCCACGTTGATCTTCATGGCATCCCTCGGACCAGAGCTGTAATCATATTTTTATCGGTCAATTTCTGGGCGAATGCACGCAACATGAGCAGTGCCACGCCAAAAGTCCAAGCGCGGAGAGGGAATTGATGGCGCAGGGCACGGTCGATACCCCCATCGGGCGGTTTCACGTCTCGGTCCGGGCCGACGCGGTGGTCGCCGCCGGCTGGTCGCCCACCGGTGACGACCGGTCGGGGGACGACATGCTGCTGGCGCTTGCCCTCGCCCAGGTCGAGGATTATTTCGCCGGTCGGCGCCAGGTTTTCGACCTGCCCATCGCCCCCCATGGCACGCCGTTCCAGCGCAAGGTCTGGCGCCGCATCGCCGCCATTCCCTTCGGCGGATACGAAACCTACGGCAGCCTTGCCCGTGACCTTGGCGGAGTCGCGGCGCAGGCGGTGGGCCAGGCTTGCGGGCGCAATCCGGTCGGGCTGCTGGTGCCCTGCCACCGGGTGCTGGCGGCGGGTCCCCGGCTTGGCGGCTATGGCGGGGCGACGACGGTGAAGCGCTGGCTGCTCGGCCACGAAGGGCTTGGCGGCATCCCGGATTGACGGTCATGACAAGTGCATGGCCATGACAAGTGCGTGGTCAGGGATTAGCATCGCCCGCGACATCAGGGAGGTTCGTCGATGACCAGTTCCACGATCACCATTCCGGCCAAGGATGGCGGTTCCTTCACCGCCTATGTCGCGAAGCCCGCGGGCACGGCGCCGGCACCGGCCATCGTCGTCATCCAGGAAATCTTCGGCGTGAACGCGGTCATGCGCGACATCTGCGACTGGTTGGCGGGCGAAGGCTTCGTCGCCATCTGCCCGGACTTGTTCTGGCGGATCGAACCGGGCATAGACATCACGGACCAATCCAAGGCGGAATGGGACAAGGCGTTCTCGCTTTTCACCGCCTTCGACCGCGACAAGGGCATGGACGACATCGAGGCGACGCGCGCTGTCGCCGCGACGATGGAAGGGACCAATGGCAAGGTGGGCGCGGTCGGCTATTGCCTCGGCGGTCACATGGCTTATCGCACGGCGGCGGAAACCGCGGTCGATGCCTCTGTCGGCTATTACGGCGTCGGCCTTCAGGACGTGCTCGACAAGGCGGCCGGCATCCGGAAGCCGCTGATGCTGCATGTCGCCGAGAAGGACGAATTCGCGCCAGCCGAGGCCCAGGCCAAGGTGAAGGAAGGGCTGGCCGGCAATGCGCTGGTGACGATCCATACCTATCCGGGTCAGGGACATGCTTTTGCCCGTGTCGGTGGTGCCCATTACGACAAGGACTCGGCCGATCTCGCCAATGGCCGCACCCTCGCCTTCTTCAAGACCCATCTGGCCTGAGGTCATGGCGATGGCACGGGCGGTTCGCATCACGGAACATGGCGGGCCCGAGGTCATGCACCTCGAGACCGTTGACCTGCCTGATCCGGGGCCGGGCGAGGTTCGCCTGCGCCAGACCGCGATCGGCCTCAATTTCATCGACTGCTACCACCGCAGCGGCCTCTACCCCATGCCGCTGCCGACCGGGCTCGGCCTCGAGGCGGCGGCGGTGGTGGAGGCGTTGGGTCCCGGGGTGACGGATGTCGCCGTGGGGGACCGGGTCGCCTATTGCCTTTCGCCCATCGGCGCTTATGCGGATTACCGCAATTATCCCGCCGACATGCTGGTGAAGGTGCCGGACGGGGTGAGCGACGAACAGGCCGCTTCTCTCATGCTTCAGGGCCTTACCGCCTGGTATCTGCTGCACCGGACCTATGCGGTGAAGCGGGGCGAGACGATCCTGTTCCATGCCGCTGCCGGTGGTGTCGGTCTTATCGCCTGCCAATGGGCGCGGCATCTCGGCGTCCGCCTGATCGGTACTGCCGGCAGCCCGGAAAAGGCGGCGCTGGCCAAGGAATATGGCGCGGCCGAGGTGATTCTCTACCGCGAGGAGAATGTTGCGCAGCGCGTGCGCGAGATGACCGGGGGCAAGGGCGTGCCCGTGGTCTATGATTCCGTCGGCAAGGATACGTGGGAAGCCTCGCTCGACAGTCTGGCGGTGCGCGGCCTTATGGTCGGCTTCGGCAATGCCAGCGGCGCCGTGCCGCCCTTCGCGCCGGGCATCCTGGCCTCCAAGGGCTCGCTCTACCTGACCCGGCCGACCCTGTTCCATTATATCGCCG
Organism: Zavarzinia sp.; assembly: GCA_028694545.1. Lineage (GTDB taxonomy): Bacteria > Pseudomonadota > Alphaproteobacteria > Zavarziniales > Zavarziniaceae > Zavarzinia. The sequence goes on from JAQVKV010000508.1 coordinate 2,862, forward strand.
ACAAGGCGGAACGGGACGAGGCGGCGGCCGCCCTCTTCGCCCTGGTCGAGACTGGCGTGATCAAGACCAACGTCCGCCAGCGTTTCGCCCTTTCGGACGTGGTCGAGGCGCACAGGGCCCTCGAAGGACGGCAGACGGTGGGATCGACCGTGCTCCTGCCCTGACGCGCGACTGCCCCGACGCCCCCCTCACCCCCGCACTCTCCCCCCTATGGGGGGCGAGGGAGCCAACCCGGCGTTTCATCAACTCCCTCGCCCCCTTGGCGGAGAGGGTTGGGGTGAGGGGGTGTCGAGGGCACGCCTGATTTCT
>JAQVKV010000509.1 GCA_028694545.1 Zavarzinia sp.
GCCCCGGGACATGCCGGGACGCTCCGGGACTGGACGGGGGTTCAGCTCTTGGGCACGCCGCCGACAGCGAAGTGCTCGGCCGGAACTTCGTTGATGATGACCCGGATCGACGAACGCGGAACCTCCAGCGAGGTCTCGACCGCGTCGGTCACCTTCTCGATCAGAAGCCGTTTGCGTTCGGGTGCGCGGCCCGCGATCAGGGTGATGTTGATGATCGGCATGATTACGCCTCGACCGTGAAATTGACCCGCCCGAGCCGCTCGATGCTGGCGCGAACATGCATGCCGGGCGCCAGCGGCTCCGCCGCCGTGATACCGCCGGCCATGACGATGGCACCGGGCTCCAGCGCTTCGCCCACGCGCGACACCATTTCGGCGGCGGCGACGAGGGAACGCAGGGGATGCCCCAGGATAGCGGCGGTGGATGCGACCTGCTTCACCCGTCCGTCGATTTCCAGCACGACACCGAGATTGTCAAAGGCGATATCCCTGGCGTGCCATTCGCCAACCACGAAGCCGGACGAGGAGGCATTGTCGGCAACCACGTCCGGCAGGGCGAACTTGAAGTCGGCATAACGGGAATCGATGATCTCGATCGCCGGCGCGATCGCCTCGACCGCCGCCAGGGCCTCGACCGGCGTCACCTTGCCGGACAGGCGATGCTTCATGAGGAAGGCGAGCTCGGGTTCGGCGCGCGGATGGACATAGCGGCTCCGCTTCACGATGCCGCCCTCGTCGACGCGCATGGCATCGGTCAGACGGCCCCAGATCACTTCGTCGACACCGACCTGGATCATCTTGGTCCGGCTGGTCAGACCCATCTTCACGCCGACGCGATGTTCGCCCCGGGCGCGGCGGCGCGCCATGGACAGGGTCTGGACCGCGTAGGCTTCGTCGACCGTGATGGCCTGGGTCAGCGACAGTTGCGGAATGGCGGTGGCGTTGCGAGCCGCATCGTCGACGATGACGGCCAATTCGTCGAGGGACGTCATTACTCTCTCCTCAGGCGGCGAAGGCGACGCGGACCGCGCCCAGGCCGGAAATACGCAGTTCGTAGGAATCGCCGGGCTTCGCCGCGACCATGGGGCCAAGCGCCCCGGCCAGCACCACGTCGCCAGCGACGAGCGGCCGGCCCGCGCGGGCCATCACCTGGGCGAGCCAGGTCACCGCATTGACCGGATTGCCGAGACAGGCGACACCCGCCCCGGTCGAGACCGGTTCCCCCCGCGCCTCGAGCACCATGCCGCAGGCCCAGAGGTCCAGCTTCGACAGGGAAACCGGCGTGGTGCCGAGCGCGAAGAGGCCGGACGAGGCATTGTCGGCGATCGTGTCGGTGATGCGGATGTCCCATCCCGCCACGCGGCTGTCGACGATCTCGATCGCGGCGACCGCGCTGTCGATCGCACGCAGCACCTCGCCGGCGGTGGTGTCCGGCGCGGTCAGGTCACGACCGATGATAAAGGCGATCTCGCCCTCCACCTTCGGCTGGAGCAGGCGCCCCTTCGCGATTTCCTCGCCGTCGCCCAGGCTCATGTCGGCGAAGAGCATGCCGTAATCGGGCTGGTCCACGCCAAGCTGGCGCTGCACCGACCGCGCGGTGAGCCCTGTCTTGCGCCCGACCAGACGCCGGCCCTCCGCCAGCCAGCGCTTCGTGTTCATATCCTGCACCGCATAGGCGGCAGCGACATCGCCTTGCGGCAGCAGGTCCCGGATCGGCGCGCAGGGGCCGTCCGTGTAGGCGGCGGCCAGCCGGTCGGCTGCTTCGGAGATGGGGGTCGGATCGGTCATGGCATGCGTCCTGGATGAAGCGACAGGCGTCGGGAAAGGAGAGAAGCGGTGCGGCGGAATGTTTTTGGTCGCCGGGCCCTCACCTCCGGTTGACTGGACTTTTTCACGGTCCGGCATTTATCGATTTTCTAATATATTTTCGATTTCACATCGATTCTCCATATGCTCTAGAATCATCGGCACACGATACCAAGGCGGATCCACCCCATGCGCAGCAGGCTGAAAGAAACCCTGGACGTTCCCGCCGCCCGCGACGAAGGCGATGCCGACAAAACCCTGACCGAACGCGCCTTCCGTCTCATCCGGGATGACATCGTCGCCGGGCGCCTTGCCCCCGGCGAGAAACTGCGCATCGATCCCCTGCGCAAGCGCTACGATATCGGCGCCAGTCCCCTGCGCGAGGCGCTGTCGCGGCTTTCGTCCGATGGCATGGTCGAAACGGAGGGACAGCGCGGCTTCCATGTCTCGCCCATCTCGCTCGACGCACTGTGGGACATCACGGAAACCCGCCTCCTGCTCGAGGGGCACGCCCTGCGCCGCTCGATCGAGCGGGGCGGCGACGACTGGGAATCGGCGGTGGTCGCCGCCTATCACCGCCTGCACCGGGCCGAGCAGCGGCGCCGGGCCGCCCCCGAGGCCGGGCTCGACGACTGGGAAGATCGCAACCGCGATTTCCACGATGCCCTGATCGGCAATTGCGGCCAGCCCTGGCTGCTGCGCCTGCGTCGTATCCTCTATCACCAGCATGAGCGCTACCGCCGCCTGGTCCTTCTGAAGCGCCCCATCCCCCGCGACGTGGAAGCGGAGCACAAGGCCATCATGGATGCCGCGCTCGCCCGCGACGCCGACACGGCGTGCCGCCTGTCGGACGCGCATATCCTGCGCACGGCCGAGGCGATCGCCGAGTTCGTGGCAAAACACCCGGCCGGTGCCGCGCCGGAAGCCGAGGGCGCCGCGCGGCGGGCGTAACGAGGCAGGTGGCGGCCCCGCGCCGCCACCCGAACGGCCTCAGAGCTTGACGCAGACGTTGGTCATCTCCGTGTAGAATTCGAGCGAGTGAACACCGCCCTCGCGCCCGATACCCGAAGCCTTGGCCCCGCCGAAGGCGGTTCGCAGGTCGCGCAGGAACCACGAATTCACCCAGCAGATGCCGACATCCATGCGCGACGAAACCCGATGCGCCCGCGACAGGCTCTCGGTCCAGACCGCGGCCGCGAGGCCATAGGGTGTCGAATTGGCGAGACGAACCGCTTCGTCTTCCGTGTCGAACGGGCGGATGTGGCAGCACGGCCCGAAGATTTCCTCGTTCACGCAGGCCGCATCGTCGGCAAGGCCGGTCCAGATCGTCGGCTGTACCCAGGAGCCCCCGGCCAGATC
>JAQVKV010000510.1 GCA_028694545.1 Zavarzinia sp.
CCCGCCGAAAGCGTGCGCTTCGCGAGTGGCATGGTGAGCCTCGGCGCCGAGACCCTGAGCTTCGCCGACTTCGTGAAGCAGGCCTACAATGCCCGCATCCAGCTTTCGGCCGCCGGCTTCTACAAGACGCCCAAGATCCATTGGGACCGGGCGGCGGGCCGGGGGCGGCCGTTCTATTACTACGCCTATGGCGCCGCCTGCGCCGAAGTCGCCATCGACACGCTGACCGGCGAATACCGGGTGCTGCGGGTCGACATATTGCACGACGTCGGCAAGTCCCTGAATCCCGCCATCGACATCGGCCAGATCGAGGGCGGTTTCGTCCAGGGCATGGGCTGGCTGACCACCGAGGAACTGTGGTGGGACCAGAAGGGGCGCCTGCGCACCCATGCCCCTTCCACCTACAAGATCCCGGCCTGCGGCGACCGCCCGATGCATTTCGAGGTCGCGCTGCTGCAGGACCAGAGCAACGTGGAGGAGACCATCCACCGTTCCAAGGCGGTGGGCGAGCCCCCCTTCATGCTGGGTTTCTCCGTGTTGCACGCGATCTCGGACGCCATCGCCTCGGTCGCCGATTACCGCCTCTGCCCCGGGCTCGACGCCCCCGCCACACCCGAACGGGTCCTGACGACGATCGACGCCTTGCGGTCCCGGGTGAAATGAGCGAGGCACTCGGGCCCGTCGCCGACCGCCTGGTGGCGGCGGGACAGGCCGCCGTGCTCGTCACCATCCGGGAAGCGAGAGGTTCCACCCCGCGCGAGGCGGGTACGCGCATGATCGTCACCCCCGAGGGGCTTCACGGCACCATCGGCGGCGGCCGTCTCGAATGGGCGGCCGCCGACCGGGCCCGTGCCCTGATCGCGGAGGGCGGTACGCAGTCGATCATGTCCGTGCCACTCGGCCCCGCCGTCGGCCAGTGCTGCGGTGGACAGGTCCTGCTGGCGCTGGCCCGGCTGGATCGGGAAATCGCGGACGGGATCGCGCGGGACGAACGCGCGGCGGCGGCGGATTGGCCCGTGGTGCTGCTGTTCGGCGCGGGCCATGTCGGGGTCGCGCTGGCCCGAGCGCTGGCCCCCCTGCCGCTGGCCTTGCGCTGGTACGACGAACGCGAGGATGCCCCCGCGACCGCCATGCGCGAGGACCCCGCCGAGGCGATCGCGGTCGCGCCATCCGGATCGGCCGTCGTCGTCATGACCCACGAACACCGCCTCGACTATGCGATCACCGAAGCCGCATTGCTGCGCCCCGACCTTGCCTATGTCGGCATGATCGGCTCGGCCACCAAGCGGGCACGCTTCTGCCGGGGTTTCATCGCCAACGGCAACGATTCCGGTCAGCTCGACCGGCTGACCTGTCCGATCGGCGGCCGCAAGCTTTCCGACAAGAGTCCGGCGGTGATCGCCGCACAGGTCGCCGCCGAATTACTGAACGTCCTGCTGGCATGAGGCGCGAGGCGGTCAGGCGGCACCCGCCTGCATGGCAAGACCGCCAAGGGCGTCGTCGATCGCAGCGGCCCCGCGACTGATCATGAAATCGGCGAAGGCCCGGGTCTTGGCCGCCACCAGGCTCTTGTGGGGATAGACCACGGAAACCGCGATCGGCGGCGGCGGAAAATCGGGCAGCAGGGTCACCAGACGACCCGATTTCAGGTAACCCGCCACTTCCCACAGGGGCTTCATGACGAGCCCGTGGCCGCGCAGGGCGAATTCCGTGAGGATATCGCCGAAATCGGCGTCCACCGGCCCCGAGACCGCGAGGCTGACGGGCCCGTCCGGCGTGTTCAGGACCCAGCGCGCCGGCCGCGCGCCGGGCAGGCGCAGGATGAGGCATGCATGTTTCAGCAGGTCCGCCGGCTCCTCCGGCGCGCCGTGACGCTCGATATATTGAGGTGCCGCGCACAGCACCTGCGGACAATCGGCGATACGCCGGGCGATCAGGCTCGAATCCGCCAGCGCGCCGAGGCGGATGGCGACATCCATGCCCTCGACCAGAAGATCGAGAACATGATCGGACAGGCGTAGCCGTACCGCGACCTCAGGGTGCTGGTCACGGAAATCCGGCAGGATGGGGGCCAGGATCTGCCGCCCGAAGCCGAGCGGCGCGGTGATGCGCAGCGTACCGCGCGGCACCCTTCCCGCGTCCGCCACCGTTTCCTCCGCCCGCTCCAGTGCTTCGAGGACGGCGCGGCAGGCGTCATGGAAGGCGGAACCATGTTCCGTCGGCTGGACACGGCGCGTGGTGCGGTTCAGCAAGCGGACGCCGAGATGGGTCTCGAGCTGCTGCAGCCGGTGGCTGACCACCGCCGGGGAAAGCTGCATGTCCCGACCGGCCGCCGACAGGCTGCCCAGCTCCAGTACCCGCACGAAGACCTTGATATTTTCGATCAAAGCCATTGGCTTGCCCTACCATTCTTCGCGAAAATTTGAAGGTCTTACCGTCAGTGAAAATCTTTTCTTTGCGCAACGCAACTGTAGCAATAGTGCAGCGCAAAAAAATTCACAGGCGCGGGCAGGCGAAACAGGGGTTTGGCGGAGGCGGACAATGGATCCGATCGTGTGGGAATGGATTGGCGCGGGCATCCGGTGGCTGCATGTCATCGCGGGCATCGCCTGGATCGGGTCGTCCTTCTATTTCGTCCATCTGGATTCGAGCCTGAAGCCACGCGACGGCCTGCCCGAGGGCGCCTATGGCGAAGCCTGGCAGGTCCATGGCGGCGGCTTCTACCACATGGTGAAGTTCCTGGTGGCGCCCCCCAACATGCCGGACGAGGTCACCTGGTTCAAATGGGAAGCCTATATGACCTGGCTTTCCGGCTTCGCCCTGTTGATCTTCGTCTATTACTTCGGCGCCGAACTCTATCTGATCGACCTGCAGGTCATGGAACTGCAGACCTGGGAAGCGATCACCATCAGCGTGCTCTCGCTGCTCGTCGGCTGGCTCATCTATGACGGTCTGTGCCGCTCGCAGCTCAGCCGCAGCGACGCCTGGCTGGCGCTCTTCGGCTTCGGCTTCGTCGTGCTGGCGACCTGGATCTTCACCCTGATCTTCAGCGCCCGCGGCGCCTTCATGATGGCCGGCGCCCTGATGGGCACGGTGATGGCGGCCAACGTCTTCATGGTCATCATCCCCAACCAGCGCAAGGTCGTCGCCTCGCTGATGAAG
>JAQVKV010000511.1 GCA_028694545.1 Zavarzinia sp.
GACGCCGTCGGGCGCATGGGGGGCGACGCCTATGCCAGCACCCGCTATCTCTTCGACCTGAAGCGGATCGACCTCGAACGCTGGACCACGGACCACGACCCCGGCACCCGCCGGCCCCATGCGGCCTGGGCGCCGAAGGGGCACAAGGGCTGACGCGGCTTCAACGATCGCCGTGGCTGGGCTTCGACCCCTGAGGATAGAGCCGCCTGTAGACTTCGCCCGGGTCCTCGACCGTTTGCGGCGGACGTCGTTCGGGCGGGGCGGCATTCTCGCGCTGCCGACGCTCACGGTCGATCTCGGCCTGACGATCCCGCTGGTCCTGCTCCTGACGCCGGCGTTCGGCGTCCCGCTGGCGATCACGCTCGACTTCGCGCTGGCGATTGCGGTCCTGTTCCGCCTGACGCTTACGCTCTTCGTATTGCTGGCGCTGACGATCCTGTTCCGCCTGACGCCTGCGTTCCTCGTATTGCTGGCGTTCGCGCTCGACCTCGCGCTGGCGCTGACGCTCCCATTCTTCCTGACGACGGCGCTCGGCTTCCTGTTGGCGTCGCTGCTCGTACTCGCGACGGTCGCGCTCGGCCTGACGCTGCTGCTGGCGTTCCCACTCCGCCTGACGGCGACGCTCCTCCTCCGCCTGGCGCTGGGCCTCATCGCGCCGGCGTTCGGCTTCACGCGTCCGTCGATAGGCGTCCGTCTCATACTGGTTATAGGTCGGATAGGCCCCGCCGCCGTAATAGCCCTGGCCCGAATAGCCGCCGTCGTAACCGCCGTAGCCGTCGTGATAGCCGTCTTCCGGATAGGCGACGCAGCCGGTGACGGCCGCTGAAAGGAGCAGCACCATCAAGGCCTTGCGGGGAAAATGCTTCCTGCCTTCGCTCATCGCCACTCTTCCGTTCGCAGCAGATCATCCTGCCGAAACAAACACGGCAACCGGCTGGAGGTTGCCGGATGGAAGCGGCAGCCCCGTGACCGCCGTCACACGCCGCCCCGAATGAGAGGACGGCACAAAAGAAAACGGGGCCGGCTTTCGCCGACCCCGCCATTCTCGGAGCTGGTTTGGCCGGACTTAGAAGTCCATGCCGCCCATGCCACCCATGCCGCCCATGTCACCGCCCGGCATCGCGGGGCCCTTCTTCTCGGGCTTTTCGGCGATCATGGCCTCGGTGGTGATCAGCAGGCCGGCGACCGAAGCCGCGTCCTGCAGGGCGCAACGCACGACCTTGGTCGGGTCGATGATGCCGGCCTTGACCAGATCGGTGTAGACGTCGTTCTGGGCGTCGTAGCCGGTCTTGGTGTCCTTGCCTTCGAGCAGCTTGCCCGCGACCACCGCGCCGTCCTTGCCGGCGTTTTCGGCGATCTGACGGACCGGAGCCTGCAGGGCACGACGGATGATGTCGATGCCGTGCTTCTGGTCCTCGTGCTCGATCTTCAGCTTGTCGAGGGCGCGGGTCGCGTAGAGCAGCGCGGTGCCGCCGCCCGGGACGATGCCTTCCTCGACCGCGGCGCGGGTGGCGTGCAGGGCGTCGTCGACGCGATCCTTACGCTCCTTCACCTCGACTTCGGTCGAACCACCGACCTTGATCACCGCGACGCCGCCGGCCAGCTTCGCCAGACGCTCCTGGAGCTTCTCGCGGTCGTAGTCGGACGAGGTCTCTTCGATCTGGGCGCGGATCTGGCCGACGCGGGCCTGGATCTGGTCCTTCTTGCCGAGGCCGTCGACGATCGTCGAGTTTTCCTTGTCGATGACGACCTTCTTGGCCTGGCCGAGCATCTTCAGGTTGACGTTCTCGAGCTTGATGCCGAGGTCTTCGGAGATCACCTGGCCACCGGTCAGGATGGCGATGTCTTCCAGCATGGCCTTGCGACGGTCACCGAAGCCCGGCGCCTTCACGGCCGCAACCTTCAGGCCGCCGCGCAGCTTGTTGACCACGAGAGTGGCCAGCGCCTCGCCTTCCACGTCCTCGGCGATGATCAGCAGGGGACGGCCCGACTGAACGACCGACTCGAGAACCGGCAGCATGGCCTGCAGGCCCGACAGCTTCTTCTCGTGCAGGAGGATGTAGGGGTTGTCGAGATCGACGGTCATCTTCTCCGCGTTGGTCACGAAGTAGGGCGACAGGTAGCCGCGGTCGAACTGCATGCCCTCGACGACGTCGAGTTCGGTCTCGAGGCCCTTGGCCTCCTCGACCGTGATCACGCCTTCCTTGCCGACCTTCTCCATCGCCTTCGCGATCATCTCGCCGATGGCGCGCTCGCCGTTGGCCGAGATGGTGCCGACCTGGGCGATCTCGTCCGAGCCGGAGATCTTCTTCGACTGCTTCTTCACCTCGGCGACGACCGCCTCGACCGCGATGTCGATGCCGCGCTTCAGGTCCATCGGGTTCATGCCGGCGGCAACGCCCTTGGCGCCTTCGCGGACGATGGCGGCGGCCAGAACGGTCGCGGTGGTGGTGCCGTCACCGGCCATGTCGTTGGTCTTCGAGGCCACTTCGCGCACCATCTGGGCGCCCATGTTCTCGAACTTGTCGGCGAGTTCGACTTCCTTCGCGACCGAGACACCGTCCTTCGTGATGCGCGGGGCACCGAACGACTTCTCGATGACGACGTTACGACCCTTCGGGCCGAGGGTGACCTTCACCGCGTCGGCGAGGATCTCGACGCCGCGCAGCATGCGCGAACGGGCGTCGGTGCTGAAACGAATGTCCTTGGCAGCCATTGGCTAGCTCCTTCAAAACTTCAAAAGCGGGATCGCGGGATGGGGCGAGGCGCCGGTCAGGCGGCCTTCTTGCCCTTCTTCACGGTCGCTTCGAGAACGCCGAGGATGTCCGATTCCTTCATGATCAGGAGATCGGCGCCATCCAGCTTGATTTCCGTGCCGGACCACTTGCCGAACAGGATGCGGTCGCCCACCTTGACGTCGAGGGCGACGAGTTCACCCTTCTCGTTGCGGGTGCCGGAGCCGACGGCGACGACTTCGCCTTCCTGCGGCTTTTCCTTGGCGGTGTCGGGAATGATGATCCCGCCCTTGGTCTTCTCTTCCGCCTCGATACGCTTCACCAGAACGCGATCGTGCAACGGCCGAAAGCTCATGGAAACCTCCTCTATAAGAGACAAAGGCCTGAATGGGGCCTGTCATCGGGCCTGTTTGTTAGCACTCCC
>JAQVKV010000512.1 GCA_028694545.1 Zavarzinia sp.
CCGGATGGCTGGCGTTCCCGTTACGAATTCGCCTTCGGGGATCAGCCGGTCGGGGACGGGCTGAACGACATCTGGCAGATCGATGCCAGCCCGGCCGATGCCCTGCTGATCGATGGCCGGCACAGCATCTATGTTCTGGTCGACCTATGGTCGCGGCGGATCATGGCGCTGGTCACCAAGACGCCTCGCGCGTCGGCCGTTGTGGCGCTGACCCGCCGCGCGCTCCTCGAATGGGGCGTGCCGCGCAAGATCAAATCCGACAACGGGTCCGATTTCATTGCCATCCGCGTCAAGGCGGTGATCCGCGACTTTTTGAAGATCGAGTACGACCAGTCTAGGGCCTTCACGCCCACGGAAAAGGGCCACGTCGAGCGGCACGTGGGGACTGTGCAACACGGTTTCATGCCGTTGCAGCCTGGTTTCGTCGGCCATGACGTGGCCGACCAGCACGCCATTCGCGCCCGTAGGGCCTTCGCGGATCGCCTGGGCGAGACGGACGAGGACGCTTTCTGCGTCGAGCTGACCGCCGACGAGCTGCAACGCCGCCTCGACGCCTGGTGCGCGACTGATTACGCCCATGCGCCCCATGGCGGGCTGGACGGTCAATGCCCTGCCGATCGCGCCCGCAGCTACACCGGCTCCGTGCGCCGGATCGAAGACGAGCGGGCTCTCGATCTGCTGTTGATGGACCTGCCGTCTGGCGGGGGGTATCGCGAGGTCGGGAAAAAGGGCGTGCGGGTGGAGCATGCCACCTTCTGGGGCCCCGGCCTTGTGGTCGGTGCCAAGGTCCGTGTCCGGCTCGACCCGACGGACATGGGGCGGATCTACGTCTACACCGCCGAGGATGACGCATTTGTCTGCGTGGCCGAGAACCCGGAGCGCCTCGGCATCAGCCGTGCCGAGGTGGCGAAGCGCGCCAAGGCGAATCAGCGGGCGGAAACGGCCGAACTGTCGCGCCGGCTGAAAGCCACGTCTCGCCGCCTGCGCCCCCTGCACGAGGTGGCCGAGCAGATGGCCCGGGAGGCGCTGCCGCCGGTCCTCGAATTTCCGAGGCCGGCCGAGCCCTACACCACACCCGCACTGGAAGCCGCCGCCGATGCGGCGGGCTCGGAGCGGCCGATGCCCGTGGCGCCCGCCCCGGAAGGCCCGCGCGCACCGGCACAGATCATCGCCCTGACCAAGCCGGTCTCGCCGGCGGACGCGGAAGCTGAAGCCAAGGCGGGCCGCATCGCCCGGTGGAAGGCGCTCGACGCCCGCGCCAAGGCCGGCGAGGCCCTGGAGCCGAGCGATGCCCGCTGGCACGCGGCTTATGGCCGGCATCCGGAAGTGGTGACGGCGCTCAATGTCGAAAAGTGGAAAGCCGAAGGGCTGGTCGCCGGCGGCAAGCCGGCATGAGTAACCCCGCCCGGCGGCAACCGGGCGGGGCTGGGACTGGTAACTGGGAGACCTGAGAATGACACGACATGAGAGGATCGGCAAGCCCGCCGCCGCGATGCTGCACAACGTGCACGCCTTGCTTGAAGCGATCGAGCGCCTGCGGAACCGCAAGGATCACCTTCCCGGCCTGGGCTGCATGTACGGGCCTTCCGGGTACGGCAAGACCTATGCTTGTGCCACTGCTGCAGCCACGCTGGGTGCCGTCCACGTCGAGGCCAAGGAGCACTGGGGCAAGAAGGAATTCGCGGCGGCGGTCGCCACCGGCCTGGGGCTGACCCCGGGGCGGACGATCGCGGCGACGGTGGACGCGATCGGCGATTACATGCGGGACTATCAGCCCGTGCTGCTGCTCGACGAGGCGGATCTGCTCGTCCGCAAGGGCATGGTGGAGTACGCCCGCACCTTCCACATGCTGTCCGAAGCGCCGGTGATCCTGATCGGCGAGGAAACCCTCCCCTCCGCGCTGAAACGCTACGAGCGCATCCACAACCGCATCCTCAAGGGGGCATGGGTGCCGGCCCAGCCGGCCAGCCTCGCGGACGCGCGCCAGCTCGCCCAGATGTTCGTCGATGGGTGCCGGGTCGAGGATGATCTGCTCGCTCATGTCCTGTCGACCACCCGGCAGGTGGTGCGCCTCATCGTCTCGAACCTCGAAGAGATCGAGCAGGCGGCGATCGCCGAAGGGCGCGAGATCGCCGACCGCGCCTGGTGGGGAAGTCGCGACCTCGACACCGGCTCGGCGCCGGCGCGGAGGAAGTGATGGCCGGGCCGCGCCTTACCATCAAGCCCGGGTCGGGCCGCAAGAGCCCGGCTGCCCTGGCGGCGGCCGATCGCCGGCCGGCCCGCGAGATCATGTGGGCGAAGATGCGTGAGCTACGCATCTTCACGGTCGAGGATGTTGCCGCGCCCGCGCGCCTGGACAAGACGTCAGCCCAGTACTTCCTGAATGGCCTCTTGGCAGCCGGCATCGTGACGGCTGAGAAGGCCGGGCGGGCCCAGCCCACTCGCTATGAGCTGGTCAAGGACCCCGGCGCTCTCGTGCCCCGGATCGGCCCGGACGGGCAGGCGGTGACGCAGGGAGACATCCGGGCCGGCGCCTGGCGCGCCATGCGGGTCCTGGGGAATTTCACGCTGCGCGACCTGCATGTGACCTCCGGGATTTCGGAGGTGGACGCCAAGAGCTTCTGCAAATACCTCGTCAAGGCGGGATACATCGTCTTTCGCGCCAAGGGCGCTGGGGGGCGACCCTCGGTTTATCGGTTCGTGGAGGGCCGCTACACCGGCCCACGACCACCGCAGGTCGCCCGCATCATGGTCGTTTTCGACCCGAATATCGGCGAGGTCGTCTGGCCCCTGGCCGATCAGGCCGATGTGGGTGCCGCATGAGCCGCGCCCCACGCACTACTTACGCCGATCAGGCCCGCGCGGCCTGGGGTGCGCCGCCCGCATGGATCTCGACGCTCGCCGAAACCGTGGACCGGGACGGCGTGAAGATGGCGGCCGAGGCCATCGGCTACTCCGCGACGACCGCCTACGAGGTTATCCGGGGCCAATACAAGGGGCGCCTCGATGCGGTCGAACAGGCCGTACGGGCGGCCCTGATGCGGGACCATGTGACCTGCCCCGTCCTCGGCGAGATCACCGGCGCCGCCTGCTTGCAGGCGCAGAGCCGGAAGGTCCGGCCCAT
>JAQVKV010000513.1 GCA_028694545.1 Zavarzinia sp.
CATCGGGAAAGCGGCTCTTGTCGATCGCCATGCCCCGAAAGGCCTCGCCCACGGCCCTGGCGCCGCGCAGCGACATCAGGAACTCGGGCAGCCAGGGGATCTGGAAGAAGAACATGTACCAGGAGCGGCGAAGCTGGGCCCAGGTCTTCAGGCCCCGGAAGAACAATACCGGATGGGGCATATTCAAGATGATGAACCGCTCAAGCGGGCGCGCCCGGCGCAGCACGAAAGCCCAGGCGATGGCCCCGCCCCAGTCGTGGGCGACGAGGGTGACCGGCCCGGTGATGCCGCGCGCCCGCGCCGCGTCGATCAGGCCGGCGACATCCTCGGTCAGATGATCGAGCGTGTAGTTCGCGACGCCGATCGGCCGCGTGGTCCGGCCATAGCCGCGCAGGTTGGGCGCCCAGACCGTGTAGCCATGCTCGACGAAGACCGGGATCTGCGCCCGCCACGAGAATTTCGATTCCGGAAAGCCATGCAGCAGCAGGGCGAGCCTGTCGCCCGTGCCCGCCTGATCCACCTCGAAGTCGAGGCCGTTGGCCGGCACCATGATCGTTTCCATCGTTCTCCCCTCTGCACATGGCCCCGTTCGCTCCGGGGCCCTAATTGGTATGGACGATGCGCGGGCCGGATGGTGCCCCGAAACTGCCCATAATCAAAGGGGAGGATACCATGGGTTCGGGTCGAGTTTCCGTCGTCACCGGCGCCAGCCGGGGGCTTGGGCGCGGTATCGCCATCGCGCTGGGCGCCGCCGGCGATACGGTCTATGTCACGGGCCGCAGCAAGGACGCGCCGACGGGCAACTGGCCCGGCACCATCCACGAGACCGCCGCCGCCATCGACGCGGCGGGTGGCAAGGGTATCGCCGTCGCCTGCGATCACCTGGACGATACCCAGACCAAGGCCGTCTTCGACCAGGTCGAGGCTGAACAGGGCCGGCTGGACGTGCTCGTGAACAATGCCTTCGCCATGCAGGACTTCTCGGCCATGCCCGGCAATTTTTGGGAGCGCGGGCTGGAGGAATGGCAGCAGCAGATCGACGTCGGCCTGCGCTCGTCCTACGTCTGCTGCGTCTATGGCATCCCGCTCCTCATCAAGGCGGGCAAGGGGCTGATCGTGAACACGTCGTCGGTCGGCGCTCGGGCCCATCTGCACCCCCTGCCCTATGGCTTGTCCAAGATCGGCCAGGACAAGCTCGCCGCCGACATGGCGCCCGACCTGCAGCCCCACAATGTCTGCGCCCTGTCGTTCTGGCACGGACTGGTGAAGACGGACCGCACCCTGCTCGGCCTCGAGCATTTTCCCCAGATGTTCGAGGGCATCGGCGGCTATGCGGGCGCGGAAAGCCCCGGCTTCGGCGGCAAGATCATCGACGCCCTTTGGCAGGACGCGGACCTGATGCGGCTTTCGGGCGGGACCTTCTATACCTCGGAACTGGCGATGCATTACGGCATCGTCGACGAGGGCGACCACCAGCCGATCTCCTTCCGCCAGTTCTTCGGCGCGCCGCTGTTCGAGAAGCCCATCTGAAAGCGGATTGCCGCCCAGTGCGCGCGGCCGGAATGCGAATTGAATATGAGTAATAATTCGCAATAAGCTCTCCCCGATTTCGATCCCCGGGGAGAGTTCGTTGACGCACGCCCTTCCGACCCAGCACGGCGCCAATCTGCGCGCGGGCAAGCGCGCCGTCGCCGCCCTTCGGCTCCTCACGCGGCGCGATCCGACGCCTTCGGACGCGGAATGGCGCCGCATCGGCGAGGCGATGACCCGGGGGGACCCGCTGGCGGACACACTGGTCGCCTGGATGCACGAACACGGCATGGCGCCCGCCCGCGCCCTGTTCGAGCAGGCCCTCCAGCATGGCATCGGTGCCGTGGCCGAAGCGCCGGCGCCGCTGCGGCGCTTCTTCGAGACCGTCGAGGCGCCACCGCCCTGGCTCGACATGGCCCGGATCGAGCGCGGCGCCGAAGTCTGCCGCATGGCCGGCAACATGTCGTCCCAGGTGCTGCGCGACGGCGCCCTGATGGGCGGCTATCAGGCGTCGGGCCTCAACCGGGTGCTGGTCATCACCGGCGCCCTCGAGAAGGGGGCGGGCAAGCGCGTGGCCGAGACCAGCCAGTGGTGGCTCGCCTGTTCCGAGAAGGGCGGCATGGCCCGCTTCGGCCCCGGCTTCCGGCAGAGCCTGCGGGTGCGCATGGTCCATGCCCTCGTCCGCCGCCATGTCGCCGCCCATCCGGACTGGAACGCCGCGCGTGACGGCGTGCCGGTCGCCCAGATGGGCATGGCGGCGACCCAGCTCGCCTTTTCCTGCCTGTTCCTGATCGGCATCCGCCTGCTCGGTTTTCCGTTCTCGAAGGCGGATGGTGCCGCCGTCATGCATCTCATGCGCTACAGCGGCTGGCTCATGGGGGTCGAGGACGATCTCCTGCCGGACGACGAGCAGAGCGGCCGGGTGCTGCTCTACCAGATGGGCCTGTCGCTGACCGACGCGGACGAGAGCGGCCGGCGCCTTGCCCGGGCGCTGGCGGACGAACCGCTGGGCCGGCCCTATCCCCGCTTCGCCGCCTTGCGCCGCTTCTACGAGCGGGAACGCAACCTGTCCCTCAACCGCTTCTTCATGGGCGGCGCGGGCATGAAGGCGCTGGGCCTGCCGTGGCGGCCCGTGCCGTGGTACCCGATGATTGCACTCCCTGTGAACACACTGCGTTTCCTGTGGTGCACACGATCGGCCGCAGCCCGCGCGCGCATGGCCGAACGGGGCCGAAAGGCGCAGTATGCCTGGGTCGACTCCCTCGTCGGCGCCATGCACCACGAGATTGGTGGCGCCATCCGCCACATCACCGGGACCACCCCCTAGTCCATATAGGGGATGATGATTGTTGCCCCCGTTCCTAACCTCGGCGACAAGTTGGTAAACGGCCCGAAGCAAGGGGCCCGGGCCCCGAAACGGGCCTCACCATCGTCGCGTGGGAGGAAGACATGTCGGCAGTCGATCAGGACATTCGCGTCATCAAGGCGGAACGCCCGCCGGAACGTTTCGCCCGGGGCTGGCACTGCCTCGGTCTCGCGGACGGCTTCCGTGACGGCAAGGCCCATTCCTTCGACGCCTTCGGCACCCGCCTCGTCATTTTCGCGGATTCGACCG
>JAQVKV010000009.1 GCA_028694545.1 Zavarzinia sp.
CTCGGGATCCAGAACGACCCGACCGATATCGTCGTCGACGCAACCGAGGAAGCACGGCGCCTGCGTCAGAACGCAGCGGCGGGCCTGCCGCCCACAACCGGCGACACGCCCCAGATCAAGCGCGGGACCCCGGCCCTCCTCGAAGGCGTTTTCTGATTTGGCGCCTTCGGCCAGCGCGCCGGTGAGGCACTCAGGAGGCCCCTTGCCGCCTCTCCTCCGGGCAGGCAGCAGGAGCCGTCACCACAGGAATGCGTGGAGAGATCATGAAGTCCCTTCTTACCGATTCCATGGCCAGAAGCCCGAGCCTGCCCTTCACCCAGTCGATCGTGGACTGCCGGTGCGGCGCCCTGACCGATGATGCTGTTGCCCGGCGCCTTGCCGAAACCGGCCCGGTTCTCGCGCGACTCGCCGAACAGACCCGCTCCGGCGCCTTACCGCATTTCACCATCCCTTATCGGACCGACGATCTTGCGCCGCAGGTCGAGGTGGCGAAGCGCATCGCCGGCGATTGCCGACAGGTCGTCCTGCTCGGCACCGGCGGTTCGTCGCTCGGTCCGCAGGCGATCGCCCAACTGGTACAGACGCCCTTCGGCGGACCTGTCGACCGGCCCCGTCTCGGTTTTCTCGACAATCTCGATCCGGCCAGCCTCGCCGCCTCGCTGGCGAGCTGCGACCTTGCCGAGAGCCATTTCATCGTCGCCTCCAAGTCCGGCAGCACGGCCGAAACCATCGCCCAGCTTCTTGTTGTGATCGATACACTGGAACAGGCCGGGTATTCGAAGGAGGCGATCGGCCGACGTTTCACCGTGGTGACCGAACCGCGCGCCAATCTGCTGAGCGCCATCGCCGCGCGCTTCGGGGCGACCGTGCTCGACCATGACCCCGATCTCGGTGGGCGTTATGCCGTGCTTTCGGTGATCGGTACCCTGCCTGCTCTCGTTCTCGGGCTCGATCCGGTCGCCATGCGGCGCGGCGCCGCGGCCGTGCTGGAGGCGAATGTCTTCGCGGCCGATCCCGCGGAAGCTTCTGCCGCCGTCGGCGCCGCCATCTCGATCGCGGCTGATGATCAGGGGCTGCCGCAAAGTGTCTTCCTTGGTTATGGCGATCGGTTGGAGCGACTGGCCGCGTGGTGGCGCCAGCTCTGGGCCGAAAGCCTCGGGAAACATGGCAAGGGCACCACGCCGATCACGGCCATCGGCCCGGTCGATCAGCACAGCCAGATGCAGCTCTATCTCGATGGCCCGGCGGACAAGCTCTATACGGTCGTCGATCTTGCGACCAGGGGCCAAGGCAACGTCATTCGCGCCGACCTCGCCGATGATCCCAGTCTCGCCTTCATGGCGGGGCGTCGCATCGGCGACGTGGTCGCGGCGCAGGCGCGGGCAACCGCCGACACATTGGTCAAGTTCGGACGCCCGGTCCGCCGCATGACCATCCCGACCATGGATATCGAGGCGCTCGGCGCGCTCTTCATGCACTTCACGCTGGAGACGATCATCGCCGCCGCCCTGCTGGACGTCGATCCCTTCGACCAGCCCGCGGTCGAGGACGGCAAGATCCTGACCCGCCAGTATCTCCTGCAAGACAGAGGCTGAATGCGCGCCGGCCTCGCATGAGGCATCATGCCTTATGCGAATCCGTCGTCTTTCCGAGTCGACCGTCAACCGCATCGCCGCCGGCGAAGTGGTCGAACGGCCGGCCAGCGCCGTCAAGGAACTGGTCGAGAACGCCATTGATGCCGGCGCCGGCCGCGTCGATGTCGTGATCGAGGCCGGCGGCCGCAGCCTGATCCGCGTCGCGGACGATGGTTTCGGCATGGATGCCGACGAACTCGCCCTCGCGGTCGAGCGCCACGCCACCTCGAAACTGCCGGACGACGATCTCGACGACATCCAGAGCTTCGGCTTCCGGGGCGAGGCCCTGCCCTCGATCGGCGCCGTCGCCCGCCTCGAGATCACGAGCCGCGCGCGTGGCGACGAAGCCGCCTGGGCAATCCGCGTCGACGCCGGCCGCAAATCCCCCGTGGAACCGGCCGCGATCAGCGCGGGGACCCGGGTCGAGATCCACGACCTGTTCTATGCGACACCGGCCCGGCTCAAGTTCCTGAAGTCGGAACAGGCTGAATATCAGGCGATCGCCGATGTCCTGCGCCGTCTGGCGCTCGCCCATCCCGAGGTGGGTTTCACCCTTTCGGACGGTGCGCGCACCGCGCTTCGCTTTCCGGCCGAAAACGCGCTCGATCCGGAAGATGCCCGGCGCAACCGCATCGCCGCCGTCATAGGCCGTGATTTCGCCGACAACGCGCTGTCGATCGCGGCCGAACGCGAAGGGTTGACGCTGGCGGGCTTTGCCAGCCTGCCGACCTATGCGCGCGCCAGCGCGACCCACCAGTATCTTTTCGTCAACGGCCGGCCGGTGAAGGACAAGCTGCTGACCGGGGCCGTACGCGGGGCCTATGCCGATTTCCTGGCGCGCGACCGCCATCCGGTCGTCGCCCTCTACCTCGGCATCGACGGGCGCCACGTCGACGTCAATGTCCATCCGGCCAAGGCGGAAGTGCGCTTCCGCGATCCAGGGCTCGTGCGCGGCCTCATCGTCGGGGCCTTGCGCCATGCCCTGGGCGAGGCCGGGCACCGGGCCTCGACCACGGTCGCCGGGGCCGCTCTCGGCAGTTTCCGGCCGGCCACCACGCCGGGGCTGCCCTTGTCCCGTCCAGGAACCTATGCGCCGGCAGCCTATGCGCCCGAACGCCCCACGCTGGCCGAACGTACGGCGGCCTATGCCTTCCAGGCGCCGCTCGACGCCACCCCCGGTGTCGCCACCTTGCCGCCCGCCGCCCAATCGTCGGAGGAGCAGGCGCTGGACCTGCCACTGGGCCTGCCGCGCGGACAATTGCACCTCACCTATATCGTCGCCGAGACGCGCAACGGCCTGGTCCTGGTCGACCAGCACGCGGCCCACGAACGCCTCGTCTACGAACGCATGAAGAAGGCGATCGACGCGCAGGGCGGGGTAAAGCGCCAAGTCCTGTTGATCCCGGAAGTGGTCGATCTCGACGGCGACGGCGCCACGCGCATCACCGAGCGCGCGGGTGAACTCGAAAGCCTCGGCCTCGTCGTCGAAGCTTTTGGCCAGGGGGCTGTCGTGGTGCGGGAAGTGCCCGCCCTGCTCGGCAAGGTCGATGTGCCGGGCCTGATCCGCGACCTCGCGGATGAACTCGCCGAACTGGGCGATGCCTTTGCCCTGAAGGAACGACTGGCGGAAGTCTGTGGCACGCTCGCCTGCCATTCGGCGGTGCGGGCCGGCCGCCGCCTCACCTTCCCCGAGATGGACGCCCTGCTGCGCGAAATGGAGGCAACGCCTCATTCAGGCCAGTGCAACCACGGCCGCCCGACCTATGTCGAGCTGAAGTTGCCGGACATCGAGCGCCTGTTCGGCCGGCGCTGATCAGGCGCGGACGAGGAAGGTCACCGCGCCCTTGCCGTAACGCCGCCGGTCGCGCACCACGAACCCCGTGGGCCAAGCCGGCTCTTCCCGACCATCGTGTTCCGCGACGACGAGGACATCGGCCGCCAGCCAGCCGCCGGCATCGAGGGCGGCCAGCGCCGCCTCGCACAGGCCCTTGCCATAGGGCGGATCGAGGAAGACGAGTTCCGCCGCGAAGCCGGCGGGCGGGCGGCCCGGCGCGGTCGCATCGGCGGCCATCACGCGGCAGGCTCCCTGCCCCCGCACCCGCTCGACATTCTCGGCGATCAGGCGCAATGCCCCCTTGTCCTTCTCGATCAGGACGACGTCGGCCGCCCCCCGCGAGAAAGCTTCCAATCCCATGGCCCCCGTACCGGCAAAGACGTCGAGCACGCGGGCATCCTGCGGCAACGGCGGCACGCCCGCGCCTAGAATGCTGAACACCGCTTCGCGCAACCGGTCGCTGGAGGGGCGGACGTTGCGATCCTCGGGCGTCGCAAGGATGCGGCCCCGGTTACGGCCGGCGACGATTCGCATCGCGTCCCCCGTTCACGGGCTTGCGCGGGCCGGTGCCTTGCCCGGCGATCTTCGGGCCGGCGGTCTTCGGGCCGGCGGTCTTTGGCCCGCCGGTCCGGGGGGCGCCACCCTTGGGGCCAGCCCCGCCGGGCGCGCCGCCCCTGACGGCGGCGCGCTTCGGTCCGCCGCCCTTTCGATCATCGTCCCGGGGCCCGGTGCCCCTCGAGGGACCGGCCTTCGACGTACCGGCCTTCACGGCGCCTGGCCGGCTCCCGGGACGTGGCGGACGCCCATCCGGTTCCTGCGGCGCGGATTTCTCCTCGGGTTTCGCCTTCGGTACCGGCTTCTCGTATTTGACTTCCTCGCCCTTCATCAGCTTCTCGATGATGGCGGGACCGATAGGCGCGATATCGCCGGGAGCCAGATGGTCAAGATCGAAGGGCCCGTAGGAGACGCGCTGCAGCCGGTTCACGGACAGGCGCAGATGCTCCATGACGCGACGGATCTCCCGGTTCTTGCCCTCGGTCAGGGAGACATAGAGCCAAGCGTTCAGCCCGCCGATGCGATCCACCTCGACATCGATCGAGCCATAGCGCACGCCCTCGATGGTAATGCCCTTCTTCAGGGCTTCCAGGCGGTTCACGTCGATCTCGCCCGCCACGCGCACCTTGTAGCGCCGGACCCAGGCGTTCTCCGGCAATTCGAGTTTGCGTGCCAGCGCGCCGTCGTTGGTGACGAGCAGCAGGCCCTCCGAATTGAGATCGAGGCGCCCGATGGAAATCACCCGGGGCAGGCCCGCCGATTTCAGCATGTCGAAGACCGTCGGACGGCCCTGCTCATCCTTGTGGCTGACGACGAGGCCGCGCGGCTTGTTGAAGCGCCACAGCCGCGTCTTCTGGGGCGAGCCGACAAGCTTGCCATCCACCGTGATGCGCTCGGACCCGGTCACCTTGAAGGCAGGGCCATCCAGCACCACGCCGTCGACGGCGACCTTGCCCTCCGCGACCAGCTGTTCGGCGTCGCGGCGCGAACACACGCCGGCGCGCGCCAGATATTTGGCGATTCGCTCGCTTTCGGGTGTCTCGGCCTGCGGCGCCGGCTTCGGGGAGGCCGGTGACCGGCGGGGTTTCTCGTTTGTCGACATGGGCGGATCATAGTCGTGTAATTTCGCTTTGCCATGACGAAGACGCCGATGGAATACGCACTAGCCGAAGCCGAAGCCGCCGCCCGCAGGGGCGAGGTGCCGGTGGGCGCCGTCATCGTCGATCCTGCGGACCGCCGCATCGTCGCCGCCGCCGGCAACCGGACGCGGGAACTGAACGACCCGACGGCCCATGCCGAGATCCTGGCCATCCGTTCGGCCTGCGCCGCCCTCGGACAGGAGCGTCTGCCCGGCCTCGATCTCTATGTCACGCTGGAGCCCTGCGCCATGTGCGCCGGCGCCATTTCCTTCGCCCGCATTCGCCGCCTCTATTACGGCGCCGAGGACCCCAAGGGTGGCGCCGTCGGCCATGGGCCGCGCTTCTTCGCGCAGGCAACCTGCCATCACGCTCCGGAAATCTACGATGGCATCGCCGCCAGCGCGGCGGCCGCCCTGCTGCGCGCCTTCTTCGAGGAAAGACGGCAAGGGTGAAACCCGGCATCGTCACGAATACGATGACCACGCGACCGCAAAATGCGAAACGATCGAGACGAGAGTGGAAGAAGACATGCGCGCTCCGACCCTGACCCTGCCCGAAGCGGAAGCCGCATATCTGCGGCAAGCCTATACGGAAGCAAAAACCATCCTCGAATACGGCAGTGGCGGTTCGACCGTCATCGCCGCCAAACTTGTGGGCAAGACCATCTTCACGGTCGAAAGCGACGCGGCCTGGCTTTGCCGCCTGAGCGAATTCCTGGCAACGGTGAAGCCGGCACCGCCGGGCAAGGTCTATCCGCATTTCGTGCCCATCGGCACTGTCGGCAAGTGGGGCAGGCCGGTCGGCGAAGAGAAATGGCGGCAGTGGCATACCTATGCCACCTCGATCTGGCAGTGCAGCTATTTCGCGCAGCCGGATACGGTCCTGATTGACGGCCGCTTCCGGGTCGCCTGCTTCGTCACCTGCGCCGCCTCGACAAAGGCCCGGATCCGCATACTGTTCGACGACTACATGGATCGGCCGCACTACCACATCGTCGAAACGATCGTGAAGCCCGTGGAGACGGTCGGCCGCATGGCGGTCTTCGATATCGAGCCAAGCCTCATCTTGGCGAAAAACGTGGTGGATTTCGTGCCCTATTTCTACGATTTCGCCTGATCCGGCGACAGGCGCCCTCGCCCCACCCGTTTTTCTGCAGCCCCCACCCGTTTTTTTCTGGTGCCCCACCCCGATCGGGGGGACCAGATCGGTGCGACTTCATCCCAAAATGGCGACAACAAGGCCAGAGAATCGTCAGGTCGTCGCAAAGCGCCGCCGACGGACGCCCCCGGGCGCCCGAACGGGGACCCCTTGCCCGAAACCTGTCGACACGGGAAAAACGCAGGGAGCAGAGCATGAAGTTCACCGAAGACAGGGCCAGGGGTCTCCACGGAACCGCGTTGGGCATCGCGCTCGGCGCGAGCGCCTGCTGTGCCACGTCCCCCGCATTCGCGGTCGACATCTCCTTCTCGGGCCATGTCCGGCAGGAGATCGCCGTCAAATTGTCCGACGAGGAAAATCCCTTCAACACACAGGGCAACTTCTACAACGGCGTGTCCGTACCGATGAATCCCCTGATCCCCGGCCTGCCGACGACGGCGAACCGCCCGGCCCGCAGCACGGAGAATGATTTCAGCCTGTTCGCAACCAGACTCGAGCTCAATCTCGATGCCACCTTCGACCAGAGCCTGAAGGCCCATGTCACCGCGCGCGGCTATTTCGACTGGAACGTCTACGACGACAACGGCGATACGAAATTCTTCGAGACGCCGATCCGGGGCGGAGACCGGGGCTCGCTGCTCGAGGTCTCGGGCAGCGACTACATGCTCGACCTGCCGACTGCCTATATCGACTATGCCAACGGTCCCCTGTCGCTCCGCCTCGGCAACCAGCAGATTGCCTGGGGCGAATCCCTGTTCTTCCGCGTTCTCGATCTGCCGAACGGCCTCGACCTGCGGCGCCACCTGATCCTCGATCCCGCTGCCGAGGAATTTTCGGACAAGCGCGTGCCGGCGCTCGGTCTCCGCGCCTCCTATCAACTCGACGACCAGTGGGAGGTCGAGGGCTTCGTCCAGCAGTTCAACCCTTCCGTCACCAACAATCCGTCGAGCCCCTACAACGTCATCCCGGACCAGTTCACGGTGCACGACCGTTACGACTGGGTGGACGGCAGCCTGAACGCGGGCGGGCGCCTGCGGGCGCAATTCGACCAGCTCGGCCTGCAGTTCGTCGCCGTCTCCAGGCGCAACCCGGACGGGATCTACCGCTGGACGAAATCGGGCGTCGGTCCCCTCGCCGACACACCTTTCGAGATCGATCCGGTCAATGGCGTCACCTCGGCGACGGAATGGTTCGACTATGCGACAAGGGTGCGCCTGAACGGCACAACCGGTCTGAACGCGGCGGTCGATGATTTCCAGCCCGCGACGGGGGCGCTGGGCGCCTTCAACGTCGGCCTCAGTCACGCCCTCGCCGGGCAGGAACTGGATACGTTCTTCGCCTCCTTCGGCGGCTTGCGCGGCCACATCGAGCGTTACTACCCTTACGAAAACGTCTTCGGCATGGGCGCCAACTACATCTTCGAGGACGAGCCGGGTTCGGTCTTCGACCAGCTGATCACGCGCATGGAAATGTCCTTCACGCCGGACAAGAAGTTCACCAGCCCGTCCCTGTCGCAGGAACCGATCACGGCGGATGAATTCAGCTTCGCCCTCGTCTTCGAGAAGTATCACCGCTTCTCGACCGAATTCCCGGCCACCTATATCGTCGCCCAGTATCTCTACAAATCTGAGAGTGACCTGTTCGGTCGCCATCTGGACGGTTACGGCGGCGGCGTCGACCACGATCCCGCCGGGGTCGACGGCTACCATGCGGTGGCCCTCGCCCTGCAACAGCCCTCGCCCAGCCTGGAATGGCGTTTCGACCTCTCGGTGCTTTACGACCTGCGGGGCGGCGCCATGATACAGCCCGGCGTCAAGTGGAAGCCGGACGGCGACTGGCAGGTCGACCTCTATGCAACGATCTTCGCGACCGAGGATGACAACGAGAACGCCCTCTCCACCCTCGACTTCGCGGACGAGGCTTTCCTCCGCATCACCCGCCAGTTCTAGGGCCTAGGAAGTGCTCGTCGCCCCGGCGAAAGCCGGGGCCTTCCGACGGAAGGGCGCCCTTTCCTGAACAAGATGCCGGCCTTCGCCGGCATGACGAGAACAAGGGAACACTTCCATCCTTCGGAAAGCGGGGTCAGATGTCCCGTCCGGCCTGCTTCAGGACATCGACCGCGAGTTCGGCGAGGAATTTGGCGACGGCGCCATACATGGTTGCCTTGTCCGAACTCGCGTTGCCGTCGAGGCCACGCTTGTAGACACCCTGCGCGATCGACGAGAGGCGGAACATCGAGAAGGCGAGATAAAATTCCCAGTTGGGAATGCCGTCCCGCCCGGTCTTGCGGCAATAGGCGACGAGGTAATCCGCTTCCGACGGGATGCCGGTCGCCGCGAAATCGACGCCCATCAGATTGCCCATGGTGGGATCGGCGATGTGATAGGGCATGCAATTATAGGCAAGGTCCGCCAGCGGGTGGCCGAGGGTCGCCAGTTCCCAGTCCAGCACGGCCAGCATGCGGGGCTCGGTCGCGTGGAAGATCGTGTTTTCCAGGCGATAGTCGCCATGGACGAGGGAGATATCGTCGCCCGGCGGGATATTGGCGGGCAGCCAGCTCATGAGCCTGTCCATGGCGGGCACATCGTCGGTCTTCGCCAGTTCGTACTGCTTCGACCAGCGCCCGATCTGGCGCTCGAAATAATTGCCGGGCTTGCCGAAATCACCGAGGCCGACGGCATTCACGTCCACCTTGTGCAGGCGCGCCATCACGTCGACCATCTGTTCGTAGACGGCCGCCCGCTCGGCCCGCGTCATCTCGGGCAATTGGGGGTCGCGCAGAACCCTTCCGTCGACATGACCCATGACGTAGAAGGGCGTGCCGATGATCTCGGCGTCCTCGCACAGCAGCAACGCCGGGGCAACCGGCACGTCGGTCGCGGCCAGAGCCTGGATCACCTTGAATTCGCGCTCGATCTGATGGGCTGAGGCGAGCAGCTTGCCCGGCGGCTTCTTGCGCAGCACGTAGCGGCGCGGCGGCGTCGTCAGCAGATAGGTCGGGTTGGACTGGCCGCCCTTGAACTGGCGCACCTCCATCGGACCGGCGAAGCCGGGGATGGCGCCCTCGAGATAGGTTGCCAACCTCGCCTCGTCGAAGCGGTGCGCCTCGCGCACCGCGCCGATGTCGCTGCCCTGTTCGGCGGACGCCATGACGACCATTCGTACTCTCCCCAATTCTTGTGGAGAGGGACGCTAGGCCGCTCGCAATTCCCGGTCAACCCGCCGCGGCGATTGCCTTCAGGGCGATGTCGGTGCGATTGAAACCGCCCGGCCAGTCGATTTCGGCGACCGCGCGATAGGCGGTTTCGCGCGCCTTTTCGATCGTCTCGCCAAGGGCGGTGACATTCAGCACGCGACCACCCGTCGGCACGAAGTGATCGCCTTCGGCCCGCGTCGCCGCATGGAAGACCACCACGTCCTCGATGGCCCCGGCCTTGTCGAGGCCGCGAATCTCGCCGCCCGGCTGCAGATCGCCCGGATAGCCCTTGGTGGCCATGACGACGGTCACCGCCGGCCGGGGATCCCAGTCGATGTCGAGCTTGTCGAGCACGCCGTCCGCCGACGCCGTCAGCACCGGCAGCAGGTCGGTCTTCATGCGCATGAGCAGGACCTGGCACTCAGGATCGCCGAAGCGGACATTGTATTCGATGAGTTGCGGGCCCTTGTAGGTGAGCATGAGCCCGGCATAAAGCACGCCCTTGAACGGGTGCCCCTCGGCCGCCATGGCGGCCACGGTCGGGCGGATGATGCGTTCCATCACCTCATCCACCATCGCGGGCGTCATCAGGGGCGACGGCGCCACCGCGCCCATGCCGCCCGTATTCGGGCCCTGGTCACCGTCAAAGACGCGCTTGTGGTCCTGGGCGCTACCCAAAGCCACGACATGACGGCCGTCGGCGATGGCGAAGAAACTGGCCTCCTCGCCTTCAAGAAATTCCTCGATCACGATCTCGGACCCGGCGGAACCGAAACGCCCGCCGAAGCAATCCTCGACCGCCTCGACCGCCTCATCCATCGTCATCGCGATGACCACGCCCTTGCCGGCGGCAAGCCCGTCCGCCTTGATCACGATCGGCACGCCCTGTTCCTTAAGGTAGGCGAGCGCCGCCTCCCGGTCATGGAAACGGCCATAAGCGGCGGTGGGAATGCCGTGTCGGGCGCAGAGGTCCTTGGTGAAACCCTTGGAACCTTCGAGTTGGGCGGCGGCGGCACTCGGCCCGAAAACCTTCACGCCCTTTTCCACCAGTTTGTCCGCAAGGCCGAAAACCAGCGGCGCCTCGGGCCCGATGACGACGAAATCGATCTTTTCCGCCCGGATCAGGGCGAGGACACGGTCGATATCCTTGAAGTCCAGATCGATGCAGGTCGCGACCGAAGCGATGCCACCATTGCCGGGCGTGCAATACAGCCGCCCGATCACGGGCGATTTCGCCAGCGCCCAGCACAGGGCATGTTCACGTCCACCGCTGCCGATCACCAGAACATTCATGGGTTAAGACCTCGACCTGTTTCCGGCCCCGCTTGTATCATGTTCGGATGAGCATGGAAGACACCACCACCCCGAATTCCGCCCCCAGGACCGATCCCGCCGCGAATCTGGCCGAGCTGTCGGTTTCCGAACTCTCGGGCCTGCTGAAACGGACGGTGGAGGACCGTTTCGCCCTCGTTCGCGTTCGGGGCGAGATGTCGGGCGTGAAGCGTCATTCTTCGGGCCATCTCTATTTCGCCCTCAAGGACGCGGATGCCGTGCTCGACGGCGTCGCCTGGCGAAATGTGGCGGGACGGTTGAAATTCCGGCCGGAGGACGGGCTTGAAGTCGTGGTCACGGGCCGGATCACCACCTATCCCGGGCGTTCGAAGTACCAGATTGTCGCCGAGAGCATCGAGCCCGCGGGCGTCGGCGCCCTCATGGCGCTGCTCGAGGAACGCAAGCGCAAGCTGGCGGCGGAAGGCCTGTTCTCGGAGACACGCAAGCGGCCCCTGCCCTTTCTGCCTGCCGTCATCGGTGTCGTCACCTCGCCCACCGGCGCCGTTATCCGCGACATCCTGCACCGCCTGAACGATCGATTCCCCCGCCAAGTCCTGGTCTGGCCCGTCGCGGTCCAGGGCGATGGCGCCGCCGAACAGGTGGCCGCCGCGATTCGGGGCTTCAACGCGATCGCGGAGGGCGGCGCCCTGCCCCGGCCCGACCTGCTGATCGTCGCGCGCGGCGGCGGCAGTCTCGAAGACCTCTGGGCCTTCAACGAGGAAGCGGTGGTTCGGGCCGCCGCCGAAAGCGCCATTCCCCTGATCTCCGCCGTCGGTCACGAGACGGACACTACCCTGATCGACTTCGCCTCGGACCGGCGCGCGCCGACGCCGACGGCGGCGGCCGAGATGGCGGTGCCGGTGCGGGCCGAACTGCTCGATCGGGTGGAGGAACTGGGCAAGCGCGGGCGCCACGCCGAACGTCGCCTGGTCGGCGAATATGAAACCCGCCTCGCTGGCCTCGCGCGCGGCCTGCGCGACCCGAAAAGCCTGATCGAGACGGCGGAACAGCGCCTAGACGATCTGGGCGACCGGCTGCCGCGCGCCCTGCTTGGCCTGATCGGCGACCGGCGCCGTCGCCTGGCCGAAGTGGCGGGCGGGTTACGGCCTCAGGTCCTGACCGGCGAGATCGGCCAGAAACAGGCCATGTTCGAGCAATGGGCGGCGCGCCTCGCCCCCGCCACCCTGCGCCGGATTGACGATGGCGCGCGCAGCCTCGCCGCTTCCGCCCAGATGCTGGAAAGCCTGTCGTACCAGCGGGTGCTGGCGCGGGGATATGCCGTTGTCCGGCATGAGGGACAATTGACCTCCTCGGCCCGGGGAATCCGGCCCGGCGACAGTCTTGAAATCGAATTCGCGGACGGCAAGCTCGGCGCCGTGGCCGCCGGCGATTCCCCGAAGCGCCGCAAGAAGACCGAAACCACCCCGCCCGAACAGGGCACATTGATCTGAACGAGTACCCCCGATGGATTCCGCTGCCCCCGCCAAGCTTCTCTTCGACCACGGCCAGTTCAAGGTGCTGTGGCCCGGCTCCTATGTGCTCTGCGCCGCGACCGGCAAGCGCATCCCGCTCGAGGACCTGCGGTACTGGTCCGTCGATCGTCAGGAAGCCTATGTCTCGCCCGAAGCCGCGCTGAAGCGGGCCGCCGAACTCGAAAGCAAGTGATGCGCCCAACCGCCCTGCTGGCCGCCTGCGCCTGCCTGCTGCTCGCCCCCGTGGCGCGGGCAGCGGAGGTGGACAGCGAGGTTCGGCAGGGCCTGCTGGTCTTCGGCCACGCGACGCCGGGCGAAACGGTGCGCTACGACAAGCGCAACCTCCACGTGGCGCCAGACGGGCGCTTCGTCTTCGGTGTCGGCCGCGACGCGAAGGGTGAAGCCGTGCTCGAGGTGATCGCCGCCGACGGGACGCAAAGCCGGTTGCGCCTGCCGATCGCCGGGGGAAATTGGAACATCCAACGGATCGACGGCCTGCCCCCGTCCAAGGTGACGCCGAACGCGGAAGCGATGGAGCGGATCAAGGCGGAGCGTACGAAGATCGCCAATGCCCGTGCGGTGGATAGTGCGCGCAACGATTGGCAGGCGGGCCTGCAATGGCCCGCGAAAGGACGCATTTCCGGCGTCTACGGCAGCCAGCGCATCCTGAATGGCGAACCGCGTCAGCCCCATCTCGGCCTGGACGTCGCGGTGCCCACGGGCACGCCGATCGCCGCCGCGATGGCGGGCGTGGTCACCCTGGCGGAGCCGGATCTCTATTTCACCGGCGGGACCGTGATCATCGATCATGGTGCGGGTGTGCAGACGCTTTACGCCCATCTCTCCCGCGTCGACGTCAAGACGGGGCAAATGGTGAAGGCCGGCGATGTCATCGCGCTTTCAGGCGCGACCGGGCGTGTGACCGGCCCGCACCTGCACTTCGGCCTGGCGTGGTACGGGCTGCAGCTCGATCCCGCGCCCTACTTGCCCGGGCCTTGAGTCAGGGCAAGCCGAACATCACGAAAAACAGCAATATCAGTGACCCCCCCGCCCAGATCAGGGCGAAGGTCAACGCCCGGCCGATGATCGCCAGAACAAGCGCCGGCAAGGCGAAGAGAACGAAGGCGAAACCGGCCACCACGGCAAAGGCTTCGGCCATCGCGTTGCCGGCGGCGTCACTTCTTGCCGTCGCCGCATTCCAGACCATCAACACCAACATCGCCCCGTGCAGGCCGATGCAGATCCAGATCCAGATGCGCAGGAGCGCCCGCCGGCGATCAGATGC
>JAQVKV010000514.1 GCA_028694545.1 Zavarzinia sp.
CGACGGCATAGGCCCGTGCCTCCATCGTCTGCTGGTCGACGCCGTGATGGGCATTGGCGGAAAGCGCCGCGCCTTGCCCGGTCTCGAAATACATGACGTTCCGCCCGACCGTGCCCCGGCCGAGCGACAGGGCCGCGTCCCGCGCCTCGGCCAGGACGGCGAGGCTCACGCCGAAGCCCGCGTTCGCGCCTTCCGAACCCGCGATCGACTGGAACACAAGATCGACCGGGGCACCGGCCTCGATCGCCTTGATCGCGGTCGTCACATGGCCAAGGCAGCAGGTCTGGGTCGGCACGCCGAGGCGGGTACGGACATCGTCGAGCAGGCCGACGATCCGGCAATAGTCCTTCACCCCGTCCGTCGCCGGATTGACGCCGAAGACCGCATCGCCGGCGCCCAGCAGCAGGCCGTCGATCAGGCTGGCGGCGATGCCCCGGCTGTCGTCCGTCGGGTGGTTGGGCTGCAGGCGCGTGGCGAAGGTGCAGGGCAGGCCGATCGTGTTGCGAAAGGCGCTGACCACACGGCATTTGGCGGCGACAAGGACGAGATCCTGCAGGCGCATGAGCTTGGAAACGGCGGCCACCATTTCGGGCGTCAGTCCGGGGCGCAGCGCCGCCAGGGCCTCGCTCGTCGCCAGGGGCGAAAGCAGCCATTCCCGGAACTGGCCCACCGTCATCGCGGCGACGGGGGCGAGGGCCGCCGCGTCATGGCCGTCGACGATCAGCCGCGTGACTTCGTCGGTCTCATAGGGAACGAAGACGGCGGAAAGGAAATCGCGCAAGGGCACGTCGGCCAGTGCCATCTGGGCGGCGATCCGGTGCACCGCGCTTTCGGCGGCGATGCCGGCCAGTTCGTCGCCAGAGCGCCGGGGGGTCGCCTTCGCCATCAGATCGCGCAGATCGGGGAAGACCCATCGGGTATCATCGAGCGCGATCGAATAAGCCATGGCGTACCTCGTCCGTCCAAGCGCGGCGCGGGTTTCCGCGCCGGCGACGGTCATATTCGGGCCGACGCCGGGTCTCGGCAAGGGCGACGTGGCTCGCGGCCGCTATTTGCGAAAGGCGATCGGCGGCTTGTCGGCCGCACCCCGCATGGTGACGGTGTCCGATCCGGTGTCATAGCTGAGCTGGCCGTTGAAACCGAAGGCTCCGCCCGTTTCCGCCGGCTGGCAGCGGTCGAGCACGACCGCGTCCTGGTCGAGGCGCCACTGGCAGCTGCCGGTGGGCTTGCCGTTGGAATCCGCGCCGGAAAGGAAGGTGACCGTACCGCCCTGGAATCGCAGGACCATGAGATTGCGCACCTGTTCCAGCATCTCCCGCGCCGCCGGATCATTGACGCCGGCCGCGCGCAGATTGGCGAGGCTGGCTTCGACATCAAGGTGATAGAGGCCGGCGGGGCCGTCTGCGGCACCAGCGGAGGGGACCGCGCAGGACAGGCTGGCGACAAGAAGGGCGGCGGTCGACAGAAGGGACAGGCGGGACATGGTCGGGGCTCCGGTTACGGCGACACGATCATAGCAGATGTCACCATTCCGGTGCTATCGCCCCGCCCGTTTCGCGTCAGGCCCTTCTCGTATCAGGCCCTTCTCGTATCAGGGGCGTCGCAGGATCAGGGCAAGGCCCTCGGGAATGTTGATCAGCTGCAGGTTGCCGCCCACCATGCGGATCGCCTCGCGCTCGGGGTCGAGGTCGTTCGGCTTGCCCTTCTGGTCGAGGCAATTGGCGGGGACCAGATAATCGTCCTTTGACCAGGCCCAGTCGCAATGGGTGGTCGTTTCACCCGCGATGGCTTCGAGCCGGGCGCCGGTGAAAGTCATGGAGAAGGCCTTGGCCATTTCGGTCAGGTTGGCCTGAAGCTGGCCGAGCTGGTCCACCGGCACGCCGCTGGTGCGGGCGGCATCGATGGTCGCGGGGATGTCGAGCTGCCATTTGCCCTCCACCCGCTTGTCGGCCAGCGCCGGCGTGACGAGGGTGGCGACGGAAAGGGTGGCGACGGAAAGGGCGGCGGCCAGTACCGGCGCCTTCAGGAAAATCTTCATTCGGTCAGGGTCTCAGCGGTTGAGTTCCCGCGCGGCGGCATCGAGTCCGCCGAGGGTGAGGGGGAACATACGCCCTTCCATCAATTGCCGCATCACGCCGATCGAGGATGTATGGCCCCAGTGGCGTTCCGGCGTCGGGTTCAGCCAGACCGCGTGAGGATAGACGTCGAGGGTCCGTCGCATCCACGCCTCGCCCGATTCCTCGTTCCAATGCTCGACAGAGCCACCGGGATAGGTGATCTCGTAGGGGCTCATCGAGGCATCGCCGACGAAGATGACCTTGTAGTCATGGGGATAGGTGTGCAGCACCTCCCAGGTCGGGATCGTGTCGGTCAGACGGCGCTTGTTGTCCTTCCACACTTTCTCGTAGAGGCAGTTGTGGAAGTAGAAATATTCAAGATGCTTGAACTCGCTGCGCGCGGCAGAGAACAATTCTTCGCACAGGCGGATATAGCTGTCCATCGAGCCGCCGATGTCGAAGAAGATCAGCACCTTCACCTTGTTGCGCCGTTCTGGCCGCATCTTCAGGTCCAGCCAGCCCGCGTTGTTCGCGGTCGAGCGGATGGTGTTCTGCATGTCCAGTTCGACTTCCGCGCCCTCGCGCGCGAACTTGCGCAGCCGGCGCAGCGCCACCTTGATGTTGCGCGTGCCGAGTTCGAGATTGTCGTCGAGGTTCTGGAATTCGCGCTTGTCCCACACCTTCACGGCGCGCTTGTGGCGGCTCTTGTCCTGGCCGATGCGCACGCCTTCCGGATTGTAGCCGTGAGCGCCGAAGGGCGAGGTGCCAGCGGTGCCGATCCACTTGTTGCCGCCCTGGTGGCGTTCCTTCTGCTCCTCGAGGCGCTTCTTCAGCGTCTCCATCAGTTTGTCGAAACCGCCAAGCGACTCGATGAGGGCCTTTTCCTCTTCCGTCAGGGTCTTTTCGGCCAGCTTGCGCAGCCATTCCTCCGGAATTTCCACCGTCTCGCCGTCGCTGACGTTCTCCAGCCCCTTGAACACGGTGCCGAAGACGCGGTCGAACTTGTCGAGGTTGCGCTCGTCCTTAACGAGGGTCGCGCGCGAGAGGTAGTAGAAGTCCTCGACGTTGTAGCTGGCGACGCCC
>JAQVKV010000515.1 GCA_028694545.1 Zavarzinia sp.
GACCTGACAGCGGACAATGTCCTGTCGCTCCAGGGCGCCGTCACCACGGGCGATCAGCGGTTCGTGGCGACGACAGCCTTCTTCGGCGGCGTCACCTATGCGTCAAGCCTCGGCGGCGTCTCGGCCGCCGGCGTGACCACCAGCCTGCTGGACGGCACCATGGTGGTCGAGGCGGCGGGTGACGTCGCCTTCGGCGCGGTCGATGCCTTCAGCCCAGGCGCCGGCATGCGGATCACCTCGCGCGGGGGCCGCGCCCTGCTCAACGGCCCGCTGGGCCTCGGCGCCGTGCTCGACTTCCTTTCGGTCACGGCCGCGACAAGCATCGAGATCGGCGACGCGACCATCCAGAACGACCTCGCCCTCGACGCGCCTGAGATCACTCTCCTCGGCATGAATTACGACGTCGGTGGCCTGTTCACGGCGACCGGCGATGTCCTCATTTCCGATCCGACGACAATTACGGCGGATGGCGGCGTCCGCATCGACGGCGGCATCGACCTGTCCGCGATCGCGTCGGCCGAGCCCGCCCTCTCGATCTTGTCGAGTGACGGGGCCATCGCGGTGCTCGGCGCCATCGGCGCGAATGCCGCCCCCGGGGCTGTTTCGCTCACCTCGTCCCTGTCGATCACGACGGGGGGCATCAACGGTACCGGGACGGTCACGCAGATGGCTCCCCTCGTTACCCTGTTGGGCAACTCCAGCGCCGGGGGAAACTTCGTCGTCATCGGCGACGCCGTGATCTCGGGCGCGGTTGTGATCGACGTGACCGGCAATGTCGTCTTTGGCGGTATCGTCGAAGGTTCCGGTGGCCCGAACCCGGACAGTCTGATGGTGACAGCCGACCAGTCGATCCTGATGGACGGCACAATTGGCCAGAGCAACAGCCTGAGCGCCCTCGATCTCAGCGCCGGCGGCGCCATCGGCATCATGGGCGCCCGTATCGACGGCGACATTCTCCTCTCCGCCGGGCTCGGCACCGATCTGTCCGGCGATTACGACAGCCTTTTGGGCAGCTTCGAGCTGATCGGCGGCGCGCGCCTGCCCGCCCCGGTGCGGATCACGGCCCAGAACGACGTCATGCTTCGCGGCGGTATCGTCTCGTCCGGGGCCGGAGCCCTCGTGGTCCAGAGCATGACCGGCGACATCATCGCGACCGGCTCGATCTTCCTCGACAATGTCGATTTCGATGCCGGCGGCGCGATGCGGGTCGGCGACGTCACCAGTGCCGGCGTGGTCTCACTGCTGGCCGCCACCACGCTAGAGATTGGCGGCGACATCACGGCGGGCACGGGGGTCGGCCTTGGCGGGGCCGTGCGTTTCGCGACGGATTCGACGGTCACCGGCCCGAGCGGGATCGAGATCGCGGGCACCATCGACAGTGCCTTGTCGGACGTGCTGACCTCGATTGTCCTGAGCAGCTCCGGGGGCCCCATCGGCGTATCCGGCGCGATCGGCTCGGCCACACCGCTTCTGCATCTCGACGTTGTCGCCGAGAGCGGACTCGTCGCGCTTGGCGACGTCGCGGTGGCGGGCAATTTCCTGCTGGCCGGTACCTCCGCCCTCCTGATCGGCGCGACTTATGACGCCAGCGGCACGATGACGGTCGATGCGCCTGTGTCCCTGACCACCTCCACCCGCTTCACGGCGGGCGGTGACCTGCGCTTCACCGACAGGGTCGACGGTCTCTCCCCGGGAACCATCAGCTTCTTCGCCGGCTCCAGCGGCGGCGACGTCGAATTGCGCGGCTCGGTCGGCACCGCCCTTGCACTTCCCCTCGCCAGTGTCGAGGTCGAGGCGGCCAACGTTATCCGCATCGGCAACGGCGTGAACACCGTGTGCGACCAGCGCTACACGGCCGGCTCCGAGGTCCTGATCAGGCGCGGCGTGCTCGACAGCGCGATGGGAGACATCCTCATCGACGGTCCCCTCGTCGTCGCCGCTCCGATCGGGATCACGTCCGGCGGCGATGTCACCATCACCTCGACCATCGACGCCATCGAAGGCGAAGGGGGGCCTGTCGGCAGCCTCTCCGTCCTGGCCGGAGGCGCGCTCGCGATCCTCGGCGCGGTCGGCCAGGACGCGCCGCTTCTCTCCTTCGATCTGACGGCCGGCACGGAAATCGACCCGCCCTCCGTCACCACCTTCGGGCCGCAATCCTATACCGCGCCCGTCATCTTCCTGACCGGCAGCGATTATCTGACCAATGGCGGCAGCTTCACCACCGTTGGCGAGTTGCGCCTGACCGCGCCGACGGTGCTGATCGATACCGAACTCCCCTCGATCACCGCGGTCGGCTTCGGCGGCCCGATCCTGCTGGACGGCCTCGCCATCGGCAATGCGGTCACCCTGAACGCGGGCGACTCGGACATCACGGCAACCAACGTGCGCTTTGCCAGCCTCGACGTCCTCGGCACGCTCGGAAGCGCCGACATGGGCGGTACGATCGGTGGAACCGGTGATGTTCAGGCCGCGTCGCGGATCGGACGCCCGGCCGTGGTCGCCACCTATCTGTTCAATGGCTGCGTCATGGCCACGACCTGCGGCGGAATACCGTCCGACACGCCAGTGAAAATCACCCTGCCCGAGCTGATCCCGGCCGAGACGGATGCCACCGCCCCGCCCGAGGTGATCTTCGCCGATACCCTCGACTTCGTGGACGATCCTCGCTTCGTCTTCTCGAACACCGGCAAGGACGCCCTGTGGCGGCTGGATCTGACCTTCCCCGCCACGGGCGAGGAGAACGACCAATGAGTGCCCGTTTTTCGCCTCGCCTCGCCGTCGCCGCGGGTCTTCTCGTCGCCGGCACGGCTCTTTCCGGCTGCGCCGGCGGCTTTGGTGCGCCCGGCACGCCACGGGAAGCCGGCGCCAATCTAGTCGGCGAGCGCTGCAGTGCGACGGCGAACGGGGCCGGCACCACGACGATCCATTGTGGCAGCTGGCAGCAGCCCTCGGCCCGCCTGATCGAGCGTGTCGGCACGGGCGATCCATCCGTTGCCCTGGCGGACGCCGAATGGCGCCGCTCGGTGGACAGCCGCATGCGCTGCACCGAACCGAAAGCCACGAGCTTCGCCGGCGATCTCGACGGCATGATCGCGGATTGCCGCCTGCTGAACGGCGGCTTCCCGAC
>JAQVKV010000516.1 GCA_028694545.1 Zavarzinia sp.
TTCAACTCGCCGCACTACGCTCTTTCGGATGGTCGTTATTCCCGACCTTTGATGCCGAAGGCGCTTCCTCCCTAAACTTGGGTGGACCAACCGGCCCCCTTTTTCGTGACGGTGATGCTACTCAAGAGCCGCATGGGAGTCACGCTGTTTCGACATGGATGCCCTGAAAACATGCAGGATGCCCCTTAATCAGGCTTAAGCGCCCCTTTCTTTCGGGGGGAGGCGACGGAATCGGCACCGCAGTCTCGTCCTAAAGTACAGGCGAGGCGATTCGTCGCGCCCCCGGCGGGGGGAGTTGGCACGACGCGAATCCTCGTGGCGCGACGATTGCGCGGCGCCGCCGTTTTCCCTACTTTCGCCCCCTGATCAACGAGAACCTCCGCCATGCGCCTCAGCCGTTATTTCCTGCCCACTCTTCGCGAAAATCCCGCCGAAGCCCAGATCGTCTCGCACCGCCTGATGTTGCGGGCCGGGTTGGTCCGGCAATCGGCCGCCGGCATCTATTCCTGGCTGCCGCTGGGCCTGCGCGTTCTGAAGAACATCGAGCGCATCGTGCGCGAGGAGCAGAACCGCTCCGGCGCCGTCGAGCTGCTGATGCCGACCATCCAGTCGGCCGATCTGTGGCGGCAATCGGGGCGTTACGACGATTACGGCAAGGAGATGCTGCGCATCACCGATCGGCACGAGCGCGACATGCTCTACGGCCCGACCAACGAGGAAATGATCACGGCGATCGTGCGCGACAACATCAAGTCCTATCGCGACCTGCCACTGAACCTCTATCACATCCAGTGGAAGTTCCGGGACGAGGTGCGGCCGCGCTTCGGCGTGATGCGCGGGCGCGAATTCCTGATGAAGGACGCCTATTCCTTCGATCTGGACAAGGAAGCCGCCCGCAAAGCCTATGAAAAGATGTTCGTCGCTTATCTGCGCACCTATGCCCGCATGGGACTGAAGGCGATCCCGATGGCGGCGGACACGGGCCCCATTGGTGGCGACATGAGCCATGAATTCATCATCCTGGCCGACACCGGCGAAAGCGCCGTGTTCTGCCATGGTGACCTGGTCGATTACGACATCATGGGCGAGGCGATCGATTTCGAGGGCGATCTCTCGCCGATCGTCGAGCGCTGGACCAGCCTCTATGCCGCGACCGAGGAGAAGCACGACGACGCCCGCTTCGAGACGGAAGTGCCGGCGGACAAGCGTATTGCCGCCCGTGGCATCGAGGTCGGTCACATCTTCTATTTCGGCACCAAATATTCGAAGCCCATGGGCGCCGTGGTGGCCGGTCCAAACGGCGAGACCGTCGAACTCGAGATGGGGTCCTACGGCATCGGCGTCTCGCGCCTGATGGGGGCCATCATCGAGGCGAGCCATGACGACGCCGGCATCGTCTGGCCGGACAGCGTGGCCCCCTTCAAGGTTGCCCTGATCAACCTGAAGACGGGCGATGCCACGGTGGATGGCGCCTGCGACAAGCTCTATGGCGCGCTTCAGGCCGCCGGTGTCGAAGTGCTCTATGACGATACCGCCGAACGCGCCGGCTCGAAGTTCGCGACCGCCGATCTGATCGGCCTGCCGTGGCAGTTGCATGTCGGGCCGCGCGGCCTCGCCAATGGCATCGTCGAGGTTAAGAACAGGAAAACGGGCGAACGCCGCGAAATCGCCATCGACGACGTCGTAGATGTGCTGGTGAAGGCCTGAGGGCCGCTGCCGGGAGAAGCCATGTTTCGCCGTTTTGAATGGGTGCTGGCCGGGCGCTATCTGCGCGCCCGGCGCCAGGAAGGCTTCATCTCGATCATCGCCTGGTTCTCGCTGCTCGGCATCGGGCTCGGCGTCGCCACGCTGATCATCGTCATGGCGGTGATGAACGGTTTTCGCGCCGAACTCATGGGCCGGATCCTCGGCATCAACGGCCATATCATCGTACAGGCCCAGGTCGGGCCGCTGATGGACTATGACGACCTTGCCAAACGCTTCGAGACCTTGCCCGACGTTGTCTCGGCCATGCCCATGGTCGAGGCCCAGGTCATGGTCACGGCACGTGGGCAGGCCGGCGGCGCGCTGGTGCGCGGCTTGTCCCAGGCGGATCTCGCGCGCCTGCCGCTGGTCTCCACCAATATCGTCGGCGGGTCGATAGACGCCTTCACGGGCGACGACGTCGTCATGATCGGCAGCCGCATGGCGGATCGGCTGGGCCTGACCGTGGGCGACAATATCACCATCGTTTCGCCCAATGGCACGGCGACAGTGGTCGGCACCACGCCGCGCCTCAAGGCCTATCGCATCGTCGGCCTGTTCAGTCTCGGCATGGCGGAATACGACAACAGCTTCGTCTTCATGCCGGTTGATCCGGCACGTGCCTTCTTCCGCACGGGGCCCGGGGTTTCCGCGATCGAAGTCATGTTGCGCGATCCCGACCTGTCGGACGCGGTCGCCGGCCAGTTGCGCACCATGGGCACCGCGCCCCTGCGCACGGTCACCTGGCAGAAGCTGAACGCCACCTTCTTCGGGGCGCTGGCGGTGGAACGCAACGTGATGTTCCTGATCCTGACCCTGATCATCGTGGTCGCCGCATTCAACATCATCTCGTCCCTCATCATGCTGGTGAAGGACAAGGGCAGGGGCATCGCCATCCTGCGCACCATGGGAGCATCGCGGGCCTCGATCATGCGGGTGTTCCTGATTTGCGGTGCCTCGATCGGGGTGATCGGCACATTGGGCGGCTTCGTTCTCGGCGTCGTCTTCTGCGACAATATCGAGGCGATCCGGCAGTTCCTGCAGAGCCTGACCGGTGCACGCCTGTTCCCGGA
Source organism: Zavarzinia sp. (assembly GCA_028694545.1). Taxonomy (GTDB): domain Bacteria; phylum Pseudomonadota; class Alphaproteobacteria; order Zavarziniales; family Zavarziniaceae; genus Zavarzinia. The sequence continues at coordinate 2,817 of JAQVKV010000516.1, forward strand.
CGAAATCTATTTCCTCTCCCGCATTCCGGCGAAGATGGAGATCGACGAAGTGGTGACCGTGGTTGCCATGGGGCTGGCCCTGTCGTTCCTCGCGACCCTCTATCCCTCCTGGCGGGCGGCCCGCCTCGATCCGGTGGAGGCGCTGCGTAATGAGTGAAGCAACGCTGCGCCTGGAAGGCGTGACCCGCACCTTCGCGCAAGGAGCAGAACGGCTGGACGTGCTGCGCGGGGTGGACCTCGAGTTGCATCGAGGCGAGGTTGTGGCGCTCGTCGGCCCGTCCGGCGCCGGCAAGTCGACCCTGCTGCACA
>JAQVKV010000517.1 GCA_028694545.1 Zavarzinia sp.
CCCGATGCGCTCGGCTGGCGGGCCGATGCGCCGTTGGATGTGCCGGCGGCCCTCGGCCTCGACGCGGCGCTCGAAGCCGGGCGGCGGGGCGAGGCGCTGGTGCTCGTGCTCTCGCTGCTGGGGGACAGGCCGCTCTCGGCCCTGACCCCGGCGGAAGCGAAGATCGCGGTCTCGGGTCTGCGCCGGGCCGGCCTCGTCGCTGAAGCGCGGGCGCTCGCCATCGAGATCGCGCTGTCGGCCGGCCTGTGACCACGCCGCCGCCGGCCCGGAAGCGTGGCCGGCCGCCGGCCCCGCCCGCCCATGTGCCGAAGCCGGCGGAAGCCGCGCTGATCGAGGCCTTTCTCGAAATGATGGCGGCGGAACGCAACGCCGCCACCAATACGATCGCCGCCTATCGCCGTGATCTGCTCGATTACGCCGCCTTCCTGTCCCGCCGGGGCGGCGCCCTCGACACGGCCGGGCCCGACTCGGTGGAAGCCTATTTCGCCGCCGTCGAGGGGCAGGGGCTGAAGCCGTCGACCGCCGCGCGTCGCCTCTCGGCCCTGCGCCAGTTCCACCGTTTCGCCCTGTCCGACGGCATAAGGGCGGATGATCCGACCAGCCGGGTCGAAGCACCGCGCCAGGGCCGCCGCCTGCCCAAATATCTGAGCGAGGACGAGGTGGAGGCGATGCTGAAGATCGCCGCCGCCGCCCTGTCGGATCCGGCCGGCCCGTCGCGGGAAAAGCGCGTGGTGCGGTTCCTCGCCCTGCTCGAAATCCTCTATGCGACCGGACTGCGCGTCTCGGAACTGGTAGGGCTGCCGCTGGCGGCGCTGGCGCAGGACCCGCGCTTCGTCCTTGTCACTGGCAAGGGGGGCCGTGAGCGCATGGTGCCCCTGTCCGAACCCGCCCGGGCCGCGATCGCGCGCTGGCTCACGCTCCGGCCGAAGGGATTGTTGCCCAAGCAGGCGCGGTTCCTGTTCCCGGCGGGCACCGCCAGCGGCCACATGACCCGCCAGCATTTCGCGCAAGGGCTGAAGGCGCTGGCGATCGAGGCGGGGATCGAGCCTTCCCGGGTCTCGCCTCACGTGTTGCGCCATGCTTTCGCCAGCCACCTGCTGGCCCACGGCGCGGATCTGCGCGTGGTGCAGACCCTGCTCGGCCACGCCGATATCTCCACGACCGAGATTTACACCCACATTCTCGACGAAAAGCTGCGCGGCCTCGTCAACCGCCACCACCCGATGGCAAGATTGCCGCGCCGCACAAGTTGACAAGCGAAACCCGCCTTCTTACGGTCCCCGCCACTTTATTCGGAGACGTCCCTGATGAGCTTCAAAGTCGTCGAACAGGCCCCCGCCCGCCTGAACCGCTGTGAACTGGCGGTGCCGGGTTCCAGCCCGCACATGTTCGAGAAGGCCGCCAAGTCGGCCGCCGACGTGATCTTCCTCGACCTCGAGGATGCGGTTGCACCCGACGACAAGCCGAAGGCGCGCGAGAACATCATCCAGGCGCTCCATGACGTCGACTGGGGTGACAAGACTATCTCGGTCCGCATCAACGGCCTCGACACCCATTATGCCTACAAGGACATCGTGGAAGTGGTCGAGCGCGGCGGCGAGCGTCTTGATCTCATCATGATCCCGAAGGTGGGCACGGCTTCCGACGTCTATGCCGTCGACATGATGCTGACCCAGATCGAGACCGCGATCGGCCGCAAGAAGAAGATCGGCCTCGAGCACATCATCGAGACCGCCCTTGGCATGCAGAACATCCACGAAATCGCTGCCGCCTCGAAGCGCAACGAATCGCTGCATTTCGGCGTCGCCGACTATGCCGCCTCGACCCGCGCCCAGACGACCCAGATCGGTGGCCCGAACCCCAACTACGTCGTCCTGACCGATCCGGACGAAGCGGGCGAGCGCGTCCGTCACTGGGGCGACATGTGGCATTATGCGATCGCCCGCATGGTGGTCGCGGCCCGCGCCAACGGCCTTCGTCCGATCGACGGTCCCTTCGGCGACTTCTCGGATTCGGACGGCTATCAGGCCCAGGCAAGCCGCGCCGCCGTCCTTGGCTGCGAAGGCAAATGGGCGATCCATCCGAAACAGATCCCGGTCGCGAACGAGGTCTTCACCCCGTCCGAGAAGGAAGTGACCAAGGCCCGCCGCATCCTGGAGGCGATGGAAATCGCCCAGAAGGAAGGCAAGGGCGCGGTTTCGCTCGACGGCAAGCTGATCGACATCGCCTCCATCCGTCAGGCTCAATCGCTGGTCGAACAGGCGGATCGCATCGCCGGCAAGTGATGTGCTATAGGACGGGCCGCGCGTGTGTGCGGCCCGTCCCGGCTGCCCGTGCGGCCTGTTCGCGCCTTCGGGCGTCTAGTGAAGGACAATCCAGATGGCCACGTTCCTCGATTTCGAGAAGCCCATTGCGGAACTCGAAGCCAAGATCAAGGAACTGCAGGAAATGCCGGCGACCCCGGGCATTTCCATCGCCGACGAGATTTCGCGGCTCGAGGTGAAGGCGGATCTCCTGCTTCGCCAGACCTACGGCAAGCTCACCGCCTGGCAGAAGACCCAGGTCGCAAGGCACCAGAACCGCCCGCGCTTCCACGACTACGTGAAGATGCTGGTGGAGGATTTCGTGCCCCTGGCCGGCGACCGCGCCTTCGCCGACGACAAGGCGATCCTCGGTGGCATGGGCCGTTTCCGGGGCCGTCCGGTCATGGTCATCGGCCATGAGAAGGGCTCCGACACCGAGGGCCGCATCCGCCACAATTTCGGCATGGCCAAGCCCGAAGGCTACCGCAAGGCGATCCGCCTGATGGAACTGGCCGACCGTTTCGGCATGGCCGTGATCACCCTGATTGACACGCCCGGCGCCTTCCCCGGCATCGAGGCGGAGGCGCGCGGCCAGTCCGAGGCGATTGCCCGTTCGACCGAGACCTGTCTGAAACTCTCCGTCCCCCTCGTCGCCGTGATCGTGGGCGAGGGCGGCTCGGGCGGCGCCGTGGCGCTGGCCACCGCGAACCGGGTGCTCATGCTCGAACACGCGGTCTATTCCGTGATCTCGCCGGAAGGCTGCGCCTCGATCCTGTGGCGTTCGGCCGAGCGGGCGCAGGACGCGGCGGCGGCCCTG
>JAQVKV010000518.1 GCA_028694545.1 Zavarzinia sp.
TGGCCGCCACGGTCACGTTGCGCATCTCGCACTCCCTCGCTCTCGCAATACTCTGCCCGATCCCCGTTGCGGGTTGAAGTCATGGCCGTAAGTCTTGCCGGAAGCGGCTCCTTGGCGGCAGGATGTGGGCCCGCCCTGGAGTCCCCCATGTCCGAGACCCTGCTTTCGACACCCCGCGCCGACGGTTTCCGCATGCCGGGGGAATTCGAGCCGCATCACGGCTGCTGGATGGTCTGGCCCGAGCGGCCGGACAATTGGCGCGACGGCGCGAAACCCGCGCAGGCCGCCTTCGCCGCCGTCGCCTGCGCCATCGCCGAAGGGGAGCCGGTGACCATGCTCGCCTCCGCCCGGCAATATGTGAACGCGCGCCGCCGCCTGCCCGCCCATATCCGCGTGGTCGAGGCGAGCAGCAATGATTCATGGTGCCGCGACATCGGGCCGAGTTTCGTGACCGACGCCAAGGGCCGGCTGCGCGGCGTGGACTGGGGCTTCAACGCCTGGGGCGGGCTCTATTCCCCCTGCGATCTCGATGATCTGGTGGCGGCGAAGATCCTGGATGTCGAGCGCGCGCCGCGCTACCGCGCGCCGCTGGTACTGGAAGGCGGCTCGATCCATGTCGATGGCGAGGGCACGGTGCTGACCACCGAGGAATGCCTGCTGAACCCCAATCGCAATCCCCATCTCTCCAAGAGTGAAATCGAGGGATACCTGCGCGATTACCTGAACGTGAAGACGGTGATCTGGCTCGGCCCCGGCGTCCATCAGGACGAGACGGACGGCCATATCGATAATCTCGCGTGCTATGTGAAGCCCGGCGTCATCGCCCTGACCTGGACAGAGGACCGGGACGATCCGCAATATGAAATCTCGAAGGACGCGCTCGACCGCCTGTCGCACGCCCGCGACGCCAAAGGCCGCGCGATCGAGGTGGTGAAGCTGCCCGCCCCCGGCCCGCTCTTCGCCACCGACGCGGAGGCCGCCGGCCTCGATATCGGCACGCTGGACGGCGAAGGCGCCATGGTCCGCCACGGCGGCCACCGGCTGGCCGGCTCCTATGTCAATTTCTATATCGGCAACGGCGTCGTGGTCATGCCCCTGCTCGACCCGAGGACGGACGCGTCGGCGGTCGAGATCGTCGCCCGCCTGTTCCCCGAACGCCGTGTCATTCCCGTGCCGGGCCGCGAAATCCTGCTCGGTGGCGGCAACATCCATTGCATCACCCAGCAGCAGCCGATCGGCCGCCCGGACTAGATCAGAGTAAAGCAAGGACGAGGAGCATCATGAGCAACGTCATCGAAACCAGACTGGAGAGCATGGGCATCACGCTGCCGGTACCGGCCGCCCCTGTCGCCAATTACGTGCCCTTCGTTGCGACCGGCGACATGCTGTTCATCTCGGGCCAATTGCCGATCGGGCCAGAGGGCATGGTGAAAGGGCGCCTTGGCGCGACACTCACCGCCGAAGAGGGCGCCGCGGCGGCACGTTTCTGCGCCATCAACCTGATCGCACAAGCGAAGATCGCCCTGGGCGGCGATCTGGGACGGGTGAAGCGGCTGGTCAAGCTTGTCGCCTTCGTCGCCTGTACCGACGATTTCACCGAGCAGCCGAAGGTGGTGAACGGCGCCTCCGATCTCTTCGTCGAAGTCTTCGGCGACGCCGGCCGTCACGCCCGTTCGGCGGTCGGCACCAATGCCCTGCCGCTGGGGGCCGCCGTCGAGATCGAAGCCATCTTCGAGATCGCCTGAGGGTCATCTTGAACAACACGAACTGGCTGCGCGACCTACCGGTCGCCCATCGCGGCCTGCACGACGCGAAGGCGGGCGTGCCCGAGAATTCCCGGGCCGCCTTCGTGGCGGCGGCGGAGGCCGGCTATGCCATCGAGTTCGACATCCAGGTCGCGGCCGACGGCGTGCCCATGGTCTTCCACGACGACACGCTGGACCGCATGACGACCGAGAACGGCCGGGTGGACCTGTGGCGCAGCGGTGACCTGCGCGACCTGCAACTGGCCGGCACCGCCGAGACCATCCCGACCCTGGCGGAAGTGCTGCGCCTGATCGGCGGCAAGGTACCCCTGCTGATCGAGGTGAAGGCCGCGCGCGGCAAGGTGGGGCCGTTGGAAGCGGCGACGGCGGCGGTTCTCGATCCCTATCGCGGGCGCTTCGCCGTGCAGTCGTTCAACCCGCAATCGATCGGCTGGTTCAAGCGCCACGCCCCCCAGGTGCCGCGCGGCCAGATTTCCATGGACTACCGCATGGACGACGAGGAGCCGGTGCAGCTCTGGCGGAAGTGGTTCCTGACCCACATGCTGTTCAACCGGCTGACCCGGCCCCATTTCGTCGCCTTCGACATCCGCGCCCTGCCCCATCGGGCGGTCGAGCGGGCCCGGGCCGCCGGCCTGCCCGCCCTGACCTGGACCGTGCGCACGCCTTCCGACCGGAAGCGCGCGGCGGCTTGCGCCGACAACATCATCTTCGAGGGTTTCAGGCCCTGACCGTAACCCGGCCGCCGCTTTGCGCGGGCCCCGCGCGGCGATCCGGGAACACCACGATCCGCGCTATCGCCATGGGCCGGCGCCCCGTCAGCACCAGCGCGACCACGGCGCCGTGCAGCACGATGTTCGCCAGCGGATAGACCAGCAGCTGCAGCCCTTGCGCTTCGAGATCGATGACGAGCACGGTCGCGACGAAGAGCAGACCATAGGACAGGGTCCACATCACCCAGGGCATCGCCCGTTCCGCCGACGGACGGCGGAAGGTCGAGCGCAACAAGGGCACGAAGGCGGTGACGCTGGTCAGGATCGCCCCGCTCAGCGCGATACGGCCCGCTTCCTCGGTCACGGTCGACGCGACGAGGCCCGCCTGTTGCGCCAGCAGCACCCCGCCATAGGCAAGCGTGATGCCGAGATCGGCGAGAAAGGCGGCATTCTCGATCGGACTGTCGGGCCAGCGGAAGCCCCGCCGCCGGAAGCAGAGCCCGGCCACGACGAGACTGGAAAGGGCGCAGACCGCCGGCAGGACAAGGGCATGCCAGCTCGCCCCGATAACATGTTCGATGGTGACGAACAGGGCCGAACCATAGGCGAACATCAGCCAGCTCACCGGATTGGG